>NZ_CP142685.1:1500000-1757500 GCF_045689735.1 Halothiobacillus sp. DCM-1 | reverse complement strand
CTCGAAAGAGGACGTATAGGGTGTGACGCCTGCCCGGTGCCGGAAGGTTAATTGATGGGGTCAGCGCAAGCGAAGCTCTTGATCGAAGCCCCGGTAAACGGCGGCCGTAACTATAACGGTCCTAAGGTAGCGAAATTCCTTGTCGGGTAAGTTCCGACCCGCACGAATGGCGTAACGATGGCGGCGCTGTCTCCACCCGAGACTCAGTGAAATTGAAATCGCTGTGAAGATGCAGTGTACCCGCGGCTAGACGGAAAGACCCCGTGAACCTTTACTATAGCTTTGCACTGAACATTGAACCTGCTTGTGTAGGATAGGTGGGAGGCATTGAAACCCGGACGCTAGTTCGGGTGGAGCCGACCTTGAAATACCACCCTGGCATGTTCGGTGTTCTAACCTAGGTCCGTTATCCGGATCGGGGACAGTGTATGGTGGGTAGTTTGACTGGGGCGGTCTCCTCCGAAAGCGTAACAGAGGAGCACGAAGGTTGGCTAAGTACGGTCGGAAATCGTACGGTTAGTGTAAGAGCATAAGCCAGCTTGACTGTGAGACAGACACGTCGAACAGGGTCGAAAGACGGTTCTAGTGATCCGGTGGTTCTGTATGGAAGGGCCATCGCTCAACGGATAAAAGGTACTCCGGGGATAACAGGCTGATACTGCCCAAGAGTCCATATCGACGGCAGTGTTTGGCACCTCGATGTCGGCTCATCACATCCTGGGGCTGAAGCAGGTCCCAAGGGTATGGCTGTTCGCCATTTAAAGTGGTACGCGAGCTGGGTTCAGAACGTCGTGAGACAGTTCGGTCCCTATCTGCCGTGGGCGTTCGAGATTTGAGGGGAGCTGTCTTTAGTACGAGAGGACCGAGATGGACACACCTCTGGTGTTCCGGTTGTCACGCCAGTGGCACTGCCGGGTAGCTAAGTGTGGACGGGATAACCGCTGAAAGCATCTAAGCGGGAAGCCCACCCCAAGATGAGATCTCGCAGGGACCTTGAGTCCCCTGAAGGGCCGTTGAAGACCACAACGTTGATAGGCTGGGTGTGGAAGCGCAGTAATGCGTGCAGCTAACCAGTACTAATGACCCGTGCGGCTTGACCATATAACGCCAAAACAGCTTGGCAACACAAGATCTGTACTTGTCCTGCATTCACTCTCGGTAGCAACCGCTACCTAACCCATTCGCCTGGTGTCCATAGAGCAGTGGAACCACCTGTTCCCATCCCGAACACAGAAGTGAAACGCTGCATCGCCGATGATAGTGTGGGGTCTCCCCATGTGAAAGTAGGTCAACGCCAGGCTCCCATCCCTCAAAACCCCCGCCTCAACGGGGGTTTTGTTTTGCTGGTGATTCTTTGGATTATGGGGCATTTTTTGGCATTGCTCTTGAGGTGTTGTGATGACTGTGCATCAAAATACGGCAGTGAATTCGGTCATGATTTCAGTAAATGGTGAGTTATCGCCGCGATTTGGTGAAGGCTCAATTTCTGCGCTCCTTGAGCACAAAGGGCTTTTATCGCGCCGTTTGGCTGTTGAGCTGAATGGCGAAATCGTGCCTCGAGCCGAGTGGCCATCGGTGATGCTGTCGCCCGGTGACCGTGTTGAAATTGTTCAGGCGATTGGTGGTGGGTAGCACTGGGGCGTTTGCTGATCGATAGGGTTTTCGTTGTATGATCCACCCTTCTTCACTATTTTTTATTTGTCTGATTGGGGTTGACTCATGTCGATGGATGATCGCGATGGTTTTATTTGGTTTGACGGCGCGTTGCATGATTGGCGATCCGTCCAGGTGCATGTGTTAACGCACAGTTTGCATTACGGGATGGGCTGTTTTGAAGGCGTGCGTGCTTACGAGACCAACCAAGGTACTTCGATTTTTCGTCTGGCGGATCATACCCGGCGTCTGTTTAATTCTGCGCGCATTTTAGGCATGCCGATGCCGTTCACCGAATCTGAGATCAACGAGGCGCATCGAGCCGTGATCCACGCCAATCGACTGAAAAGCGCTTATATGCGGCCGATTGTTTTCTACGGCTCGGAGGGGATGGGGTTGCGTGCGGACAACCTCAAGGTGCATGTTGCGGTCGCGGCGTGGGAGTGGGGCGCCTATTTGGGGGCGGACAACATGCAGCGTGGGATTCGGATCAAGACCTCGAGCTATTCCCGGCATCATGTCAATGTGACCATGTGTAAGGCTAAGTCGACGGGTTCGTACATGAACTCCATGATGGCGCTGCGTGAGGCAACGCATGATGGCTACGATGAGGCGATGTTGTTGGATACTCAGGGCTTTGTCGCTGAGGGATCCGGCGAGAATATTTTCATCATCCGTGATGGCGTATTGTTCACGCCGGATTTGACCGCCGCGTTGGACGGGATCACCCGGCGCACAGTCATGACCCTGGCGCGAAACTTTGGTTATGAAGTGGTTGAGAAACGCATCACGCGAGATGAGGTGTATCTGGCGGATGAGGCGTTTTTCACAGGGACGGCGGCTGAAGTGACCCCGATCCGTGAGGTGGATAACCGGCCGATCGGTGCGGGAAGTCGCGGACCCATTACCGAGCGGTTGCAATCGGCCTATTTTGATTTGGTTTACGGTCGGAGTTCTGAGGAATTTGCCGACTGGTTGGATGTAGTAAAGCTGCCATCATGAACCCGAATACTGCCGCCCAACCCGCTGCTTTTAAAACGGCGAATTCCGCAACCGAGGTTTTAGTGCGCTCCAGCGATTTGCCGGTTTATTGCCCTCGGGGAGATGAGATGCTGTGGAATGCGCACCCCCGGGTATACATTCACCTGGAAAATCCCGGCGATTCGGCGCGTTGCATTTATTGCAGCGCGGTGTATCGATTAACGGAATAAAGGTGGTTTCGACGCGTGATGGCGATGATCGAGAACAATCCGGCGATGATCGCATTGGTTGTCTGTGTTGTTTTGATCGCCGTCGCTTTGCATATCGCGTTGTTTTTCTTCGTTCGTCGCGTGTTGCGTGCTGGAACCCAGCCGGCGCGGGATGACTAACAACCACTACGGGATGCACGGAACGCATGACAACTACCTCGCCGCTGCCAGATTTACCGGATTTGCCGGATGGGCATCCCGCCACCTGGATCGAATATCTCCGGGATGTGGTCTTTCGCACACAAGGTAAAACCTACTGGAGCTATCTCAGCCCTGCCTGGGAACGGCTGACCGGGTTTACGGTTGCTGAATCGTTGGGGCGTGACATTCTCGAATTCGTTTTCCCTGATGATCGCCCGGAGAACATGGCGGTCAAAGAGCGGCTAGAAAGCGGTCAGCAGATGGCTTCGCGTCATATCAAGCGGCTCCTGCGTAAAGATGGCAGCTTCGTTTGGATCGAGGTGGATCTGCGGGTGTTGCGGGATGCCTCTGGCGAGCTGAGAGGGAGTATTGGGACGATCCGGGATATTTCAGAACGCATCGCACTCGAAACTGCGCTGGCTCGTGAACAGGCGCTGGCTTCTGTCACGCTGGGTGCCTTGACCGATGGCGTATTGATTATCGATCCTGTTGGGCACTTGGAATATATCAACCCGGCGGCGACGACTTTGCTTGGTGTGGCCAGCCAGAACTTGCTGGGGCAGCCGGCGCTTTCCCGCTTGGTATTTGATGGCCTCGATTTTTCTCGACTCTGGGCGGATGCGCGCCGTACCGGGCAAACTCAGTCATTGGGATCACGGGGTTGTCTGTTGGTTCACGATGGCCGGCGCATTGAGGTGGACGGGGTTTTGCAGCCCTTGCCGGGCGAGGATGCCGGGTTGGTGCTGGTACTGCGGGATGTGCGTGAACAGCGTGCGCTGCAGGCGCGGCTGAGTTTTCAGGCGACGCATGACGCCTTGACCCAACTCTTGAATCGCGCGGCACTCACGGATGCCCTGGCTCGCATCCAGGCTCGGACGGTGCGTCAAGGCGGTGTCTATAGTGTGCTGTTGGTCGATATTGATCATTTCAAACTGGTCAATGACCACTATGGGCATAGTGTCGGAGATGAGGCGATTCGATGGGTGAGCCGAACCCTGGCGCAGAACCTGAGACCTGAAGATGAAATTGGGCGATGGGGCGGCGAAGAGTTTTTGATCGTGCTACCAGATGCGGATGAGGTCGAGGCCAAGGCGGTCGCCGAGCGCATGTTATCGTCGGTGCGCGCGCTGCCTTCGCTGGTGCCGGGAGATGCAGTTTCGTTGACGGTGAGTGTAGGGGTCGCGACAGCCAGCAGCACTTCGGCATCACCGGCTGTACTCACGATGGTGCAGCAGGCCGATGCGGCTTTGTATGAGGCAAAGCGTGCCGGGCGTGATCGGGTGTGGGTTTATTCCTCGACTCAACCAGGGGTGGTAACACTGGCTACGCGCGTGCAGGCGGCCATTCAGGCGGGTGGCGTGCGTCCGTTGTTCCAGCCCATTCATGATCGGGAATCCGGTGCGCTGTGTGCTTATGAAGTGTTTGCCCAGATTATCGCGCCCGATGGCTCGGTGATGATGGCGGATCAGTTCATGCCAGCGCTGCAGCGGGTTCACCGTGCGCATCGGGTGGATGCAGCCGTCATCCCGCTGGCATTGCGTGATTGCCCGTCTTCTCCCGGCCAATCATTGCACTGCGTGGTGCATCTGTCTGCCGACATGCTCCGCCGTCCCTCGGTCATGGCGGCATTATTGACGCAGTTGCTCGCCGATGGGGTCGTGCTCTCGAATCTGGTCATCAAGATGGGCGAGCGCGCGGAACTCCCGGAGCTGTCCGCGCTGCGCCCGGTGCTGGACCCCTGGTTCCAGGCGGGTGCCACTTTGCTGATCAACCAGAACAGTACCGGTCAGGCGGCGTTGTCGTACTGGATCGATTGGCCGGTCAGTTTCGTGCAGCTCGATGGGGTTTTGTTGCGTCAGGCATTGACTTCGCCCCGGGCATATACCGTCTTGCAGGCGTTGAATGCGCTGGCGCAGACGCTCGGTTACCGGACGATTGCCGAGCAGGTCGATCGTCCGGAATTGCTGGAGCTGGTGCGTGAAATCGGCGTGGATTGGGTGCAAGGTTATTTGTTTGGCACCCCACGCCCCGCCTGAAGCGGGGCGCAGTGTCGTCCCATCGACGGACGACGGTAGTGAGTTTGTCCAAGGGCATTGCTGATTAACTCAGTGCGCCCCGGTTGGGGCGGGAGTGCCCCTACCCGGAAACGACGCCCGTCGAAGTTTCTCGAAACCCACCGCTTAGGGCTTACAGAATCCAGCCGGGGATGGACTGATTCAGAGTTTTGTTAGCGCCTTTTCAGTAACACATAGAGCGCGCCGGTGCCGCCATCGTGCGGCGGCGCGCTGCAAAACGCGACCACATCGTCCCGTTGGGGTAGCCAGTGGTTGACCATTTGTTTGAGCACGGGAATCTGGCGTTCGGATCGATTGCCTTTACCGTGCACCAGTCGCACACAGCAACGGATTTCTTGGCGCTCGGCCTGAAAGAACCGGTGGATCGCGCTGCGCGCCGCGTCGACTGTCATGCCATGTAAGTCCAGACTAGCGACCACGCTGAATTGCCCACGCTTGAGTTTGCGTAGAATGTTCGGGGCTGTGTCGGGGCGCAGATAACTCAGAAACTCACCCTGTTCGATGGGTTCGGCACCGGCATCGCTCAAGGGGTTGATGTCCGCATCGGAGAAGTGCGCAGTTTCTAGGATGCGTCGATGGCTGCGTGATGGCCCTTCGGGCGGCAGAAAATCTACGGTCAGCGGATCGACGCAGCCAATGGTGTCGCGAAATAGCGCGATGTCTTCATCGTTGAGTGGCGGGACGGGGCGTTTGGGCATGGAACTTTCCCCAGTAAGGTTTTCGGGATTTTAGCAGCCGGCCGGCAGTTACTGTGTCTGGCGTGTATGCTAGCGCCTCGTGCCGTGGTGTGCCGGATGGCCGGTTGAGGGTCGCTGTGAATATTTTGGTGAGTAATGATGATGGGTATCTGGCGCCGGGGATCAAAGCCCTGGCGGAGGCATTGGCCGAGCTGGGTACCGTGACGGTGGTCGCGCCGGATCGGGATCGCAGCGGCGCATCCAATAGTTTGACGCTTAGTCGTCCGCTGCGTCCCCGGCAGGTTGCGCCGCAGGTTTGGGCGGTCGATGGCACCCCCAGTGATTGCGTGCATCTGGCGATTCAGGGTCTGTTGCCGACCACGCCGGATCTGGTCGTTTCAGGAATCAACCACGGGGCGAATCTGGGGGACGATGTGCTGTATTCCGGCACGGTGGCGGCGGCGACCGAAGGGCGTTCGCTCGGATTGCCCGCGATCGCAGTTTCGTCAACCGCCCATGATCCCCAGCACCTTGAGACGGCGGCGGCGGTCGTGGTGTCCCTAGTGCGTCGGCTGGTGGATCATCCTCTGCCGAGCCTCACCTTGCTCAATGTCAATGTGCCGGATGTGCCGCACGGCGAACTGAAGCCCTGGCAGGTGACCCGGCTCGGGCGGCGGCATCCCTCGTCGGGTATCGTGCGCTCGATGGATCCTCGGGGGCGGGAGATTTTCTGGATCGGTGCGGCGGGCGCCGGGGCGGATGCGGGGGAAGGCACCGATTTTTTTGCGGTGGCTGCTGGACATGTCTCGATTACGCCAGTGCAGTTTGATATGACGCGCCATGCCGTTCTGCCCGATGTGGCGCGCTGGTTGCAGTCCTCGTGATGACCGGTGCTGAAGATTTCCCCCGGCTGCGTCGGCTGCGGGGAGGATGGCGAGAGTCGGTGCCCCAGGAACCGCCGGTGGCGCCGCCCGATTACTCTTGGGCGCGTGCCGCGATGGTGGCGCGTTTACGGTCGCAGGGGGTCACCAACGAGGTCGTGCTGGCCGCGATGGGGGTACTTCCTCGGGAAATTTTTGTCGATGAAGCGCTGCGGATGCGCGTGTATGACGACTGCTCTTTGCCGATTGGTCAGGGGCAAACGCTGTCGCAGCCGTTCATTGTCGCGCGCATGACCGAATTGTTGTTGGCGGCACCCCGTCCGGTGCGGCGTGTATTGGAAATTGGCACGGGCTCCGGCTATCAGTCTGCCGTACTGGCCGCCTGTGGTTTGACCGTGTTCACGGTCGAGCGTATCGGCAGTTTTCTCGAACGCGCTCGGGCGCGGCACGCGCAGTGTGGTGCCCTCCGTGTGCGAACCCTGCATCAGGATGGCTTTGGCGGGTGGCCGTCCCAGGCGCCCTTCGATGGCATCTTGGTGACTGCGGCTCCAGAAGCCGTGCCTGATGCCTTGGTCGCCCAGTTGGCCGTGGGGGGGCGTCTCTTGGTGCCGGTAGGCGCTCAGGGGGCGGAGCAACGCCTGTGTTGCGTCACGCGGACGGCGACCGGGGTAACGATCGAGTCATTGGATCAAGTGAGTTTTGTCCCGTTATTGCCAGGAGAAATGCGTTGAAATTATTTGGCTCATTGTATGACCGCGTGTTGAGCTGGTCGTCACACCGTCATGCGCCCGCGTATTTATCTGGCCTGAGTTTCGCCGAGTCTTCGTTTTTTCCGATCCCGCCCGATGTGATGCTGATGCCGATGGCGTTGGCGCGACCCAAATGCTGGTGGTGGTTTGCCACGCTCGCCACGCTGTTTTCGGCTTTGGGTGGGCTGTTTGGTTACTTGCTTGGCTGGCTGCTGATCGATGCCGTGATGCCGCATCTGTTGGCGGCGGGGTTCGGTCCGGCGATCGATCAGGCCAAAGCCTGGTTTGCCCAGTGGGGCGTCTGGGCGATCATCGTGGCGGGGTTTTCACCGATTCCGTACAAGGTGTTCACCATCCTGGCGGGGGCGCTGACCATGAATCCATTCTGGTTTTTCATCGCCTCGGTGATTGGGCGCGGGGGGCGGTTTTATCTGGTCGCGGGCTTGATTGCCTGGGCGGGGCCGAAAATTGCCCCACGGTTGCGACAATACATTGAATGGCTGGGTTGGGGCACGGTGCTGTTGCTGATCCTGGCGATTGTGGTGTGGCGATTCGGGTGATATGTCAAGGCAACGGTGGACAAAGTGTTGCCTGCTAGGCGGACACCCCGGCCGTTCACTGGGGTGGGTCTGGCTGGTATTGGCGCTCAGCTTGGGGGGCTGCGCCAGTTCCGGGTCACACTTTAGTCAGTGGGATCGCGCCTCGCCGCAGGCATCGGCGCCGTCGCATCGACCGCCCGCCGGTGCGACGCATCGGGTTCGCCCAGGCGATACGCTGTATTCGATTGCCGTGGCACATAATCTGGATTGGCGAACCTTGGCGCGCTGGAATGGTATTCGTGACCCACGGGATTTGCGCGTCGGTCAGGTGCTTCGATTGTCCGATCCCGCATCCGCGCGCCGTTCCGCCCCCACTGCGTCAAAAGCCGCTGCTGCGGAAGAAGGGCAACGCCCGCGCACCGCGCGCCCAGCGCCGGTGACGCCGCCGCCTGCCTCGGTCGAGACGGCGGGCGCCATTCGTTGGCAGTGGCCGGCGAGCGGTACGGTGGTGAGTCGGTTTATCGATGAAAGCAAAACCCAGCCGGGCTTGATTATTCGGGGTGACTTAGGGGCGCCCGTGTATGCCAGCGCGGCGGGGGAGGTCGTGTATGCCGGTGATGGTTTGCCAGGTTACGGCAACTTGCTGATCGTTAAGCATAATGCGGATTGGTTGTCCGCCTATGGGTATAACCAGTCCTTGCGTGTGAAGGAGGGCGACCGCGTGACAGCCGGGCAGGAGATCGCCACGATGGGGCGACGGGATAACCGTTCGACGGCGGCCGCGGGCAGTTTACTTTTTCAGATTCGCCATAACGGGGAACCGGTCGATCCTTTCCCCTTATTGCCCGCGCGTTGAGTGGGGCGATTGCGCGTAAACCCTTGGGAGCACAGAGAATATGTCGATGAAGCAGGCGCGCTGGCTGATTGGGTCGTTTATTGTGCTGGCGCTGCTGAGTATCGTTTGGAGCCACCGGCCGGGTACGCTGCAACTCGAAACGCCGGTGGGTGGGGCGTTGTTGCCTGTGTCGGTGCCGACGGATTGTTCGCTCAAAGCTCCGGGCTGTGACTTGAGCCTTGGTGAATTGGGTAGTGTGACGGTGCAGGCGCCCGCCCGCATCGTGCCGCTGCACAAATTCGTGCTGACGGTCACGCCGAGCGCGGAGCTGGCCAAAAACCTTGGTGCGGTGTCGGTCGATTTCCAGATGATCGGCATGGATATGGGGGTGAATAACTACCCGCTGCAACGGGCGGCCGATGGCGCGTATTCGCAAACCATCATCCTACCGGTATGTACCACCACCCGCACCGACTGGGTAGCGCTGCTGATGCTGCACACCCCCCGTGGGGCGTATCTCGCCAAAATCCCATTCAGCGTCGATCCGCGTTGAGTGCGGCACGGTGCGCCGCATAGCGTTCACGCACCAGCGCGGCAATGCGCGGTGTATCGTTGACCGGTTCGTAGTGCCATTGCGCCAACTCGCCGACAAACGGCCGGGTAACACCTTCTTCCTGCATGCGCTGGTGAAATTGCTGCAAGCGGCCGGAATAGTGGTCGAAATCCAGCGTGTAGACGGGCTTGCCGGTCGAGGCGGCCTCAGACACCATCGACACGGAATCGCCCGTGACGATCAGGTAATCCGCGACCCCGAGAATGGCGTGATACGGGTTGGCTCCGTGGTTATCCCACAGCCAGTGACGGGTTCCCGCGAGCGCTGCCCGCAGGGCGGCGAGGTTCGCTTCCCCGGTGCGCCGGGACGCGGTCAGCCATAAATGCGCCTGATGGTGTTCGGCCAGCGCAATCAGAGTTTGGATGAGCTGCTGACTTTTTGCCGGCGTGAGCGTGGCCGTGGCGTTACTGCCGCCGATCAACACACCGATGATCGGCTGCTGGGCAGTGATGCGGGGGAGTTCGGGATGAATGGTGGTCTGCTCGTCGATGGCTTGGGCGATTTTGGCGGGCGTGACATGGTGCAATGCCCCGCGCGTGGGGAACACATTGGGGCCAGACAGGCCGTCGTGCGCGGGCGGGGCGATGAGATCCAGCCGATGCAGCGGAAGTTGCGGGTTCTGGATATGCACTACGAAAGTCTCGCCGCGAGCGGCGCGTTTGACACCGAGCGCGGCGGTGGCACCCAGTCGGCCGCAGGAAATGATCAACTCCGGCCAAGGGGGCGTTAACGCCGCCGAATCGGCGGTGAGTTTCCGGTGCGCACGGGGCACCCAATGACCCGGAAGCCAGCGCCAAGGCTTGGTGAGATTGACCGTTTTCTGCTCGGTTGGCCAGCCGATGTGCTCCGCTAATCCCAGTGCCTGATTGCGCAAGCCGACCGCATCGTGGGTCAGGATCCAGATACGCGGCAGGTTGCCGTTCGTTGCTGTCATGCGCGGGTGATGGGTTCGTTCGGGAAGGCAAGTTCGTGACGGTTGCGCCATTCGTCCGTCACATAATTGATGATGAGCGTGCGGCGAATGCCATTGATTTTGCGGGGTTCAAAGCCGTGCCAGGTGTGATTGGACGGGACAAAAATCATCGCGGTATTGAAGTGCGCTGGCACCCGTTCCGGCGGGGATTCCTTGTCCCGATAAATATCGGTGCCCCAATCTTCGTGCCCCGGATCTTGCGCCATGTAGGCCAACATGGTGAATTTTTTCACGCCCAGATCGGTATGTCGCTCCAGCCAGAAGCCCTGGGTGTCGAGTGCGTATTCGATGCGCAGATTCGTGCCCGTCAAATCCAGATTGCAGCGGCTTTCGATGGCATCGATGACGGCGCGGGATTGCAGGGCGTGCGCCACGGCATGGCAAATCGGCAGGGTAGCGATGGCCTCTTGATCGAAAAATCGCCGTGATTCGTTATGGGTTTCGCGTCGTCCCCGCGTGTCGTCGATCACGGGCGGGGTGAAGGGTAAATCCGTCATGCCACGCGCCACGGCATCGGGAAACACCGAGCCCAAACGCCAGTGGTGATAGGGGGATTCGCGCGACTCGGCTTGCTGGAATGCGCTGATCAAATGCGTGGAAACGGCGGCAAGCAGGGGGGCGTCGTCGGTCATCTCATCCTCGGTGCGCGCGTTGTGCGGGCAATTTTGTGACTCAAACCCGTATCATACGGCGCACGAGAGTAAAACTGGAATGGAAAACGCATCATGTTGTCTGCACCGGCCGTCCCGCCACCGCGTCCGTTGACGGTGATGCAACTCTTGCCCGCCCTGGAGAGTGGGGGCGTAGAGCGTGGCACGCTCGAAATTGCCGAGGCGCTGATTGCTGCGGGGCACCGTGCGCTCGTGGTGTCGGGCGGCGGGCGGCTGGTCGCTGAACTGGAAGCTTTGGGCGCCGAGCATGTGACGCTGCCCATCGGCAGAAAATCCCTGCTCAGCCTGCGGTATATCCCGGTGCTGCGGCGGTTGCTGCAGGAAAATCAGGTGGATGTGCTGCACCTGCGTTCGCGTTTGCCCGCCTGGCTGGGGTATCTCACCTGGCGCAGTCTGCCGGCCGGGCAGCGGCCACATCTGGTGACGACGGTGCATGGCGCATACAGCGTGAATCGCTACAGCGCGATCATGCTGCGCGGCGAGCGGGTGATTGCCGTTTCCGACACGATTGTCGAGTACATTCATCAGAACTATCCGCCGATCGATCCTGCGCGGATCGTGCGGATTCATCGGGGCGTCGATCCCGCGCGCTTTCCCCACGGCTATCAGCCCGATCCGGCCTGGCTGGCCGCGTGGCAGGCGCAATATCCGCAGTTGCAGGGCGCCTGGGTGTTGACCCTGCCGGGGCGGATTACCCGCTGGAAAGGGCAGCTCGATTTCCTGCGCATCGTGGCGGCGCTCAGGCAGCAGGGCATCCCTGTGCAGGGGCTGATCGTCGGCGGGGTTGAGCCGCGCCGTCAGGGTTTCGCGCAGGAAATCGAACAGGAAATCGCCGCGCTGGGCTTGCAGGCTTGCATCACACTGACGGGGCAGCGCAGTGATTTGAAACAGATCATGGCGATCAGCGCGGTGGTCTTGTCGCTTTCGACGGATCCGGAAGCCTTCGGTCGGGTGAGTCTGGAGGCGCTGAGTCTCGGGCGACCGGTGCTGGCCTATGCCCACGGCGGGGTGGGGGAGCAGATGGCAGCCATTTATCCTGCGGGTGCGGTGGCGGTGGGGGATGTGGCGGCGTCCGTGGCGCGTCTGGCCGAGTGGTATGCCGGCGGCGCGCCGCCGGTGCCGACCGCGCAGCCCTTCACTTTAGCGGCGATGCAGGCGCAGACGCTGGCCGTGTATGAGGCGTTGGCAGGTGCGGCTCAAGAAGCATAGACGGCCTCCGTTTTTTCCCGCATCTGCTGCAGGGTGAGTTCGGCACGCGCCTTGGCAAAGGCGGAGGAAAACTGATCGCGGGTAACGGCAAGATCGGTCAACGCTTGTTGCAGCGCTGCGTGCAAGGCGGGGATATTCTCGCGCGGCACCACGGCTTGTTCGGGCAGGAAATCGGCCGCGCCGGGGAAATCGCTCGCTACCACGGGCAACCCGCTGTGCAGCGCCTCGATCAGCGTATAGGGGAACCCCTCGCGTCGCGACGGCATAACCAGCAGATCGGCGGCGGCCAGCCAGGTGGGGATGTCGTCCCGATAGCCGACAAAGTGAATGCGTGGTTGATCGGGATGCGCGGCGGCCTGAGCCCGCAACGCGGACTCTTCCGCGCCGGAACCGATGATCACGAGTTGACCGGGCAGGTTCTGCCAGGCGGCCAGCAGTAAATCGAAGCCTTTGGCCGGAACCAGCCGACCGATGGCGAGGATCAACGGTGCGCCATCGGGGGCGAATTGCTGGCGTAGCGCGTCAACGGCCTCTGCGGCGGCGGGCGGTGGCGGATCGATGCCATTGAGCACGACTCGGCAGTCGGGATGGCGCAGACTGGCGGCGACGGGTGCCGAGACCGCAATCACCCGGTCGAATCCCCGTGCACTGTCCGGATCGTTTTTCAGATTGTGGATCGTGGCCACGCGCAGCGGCGCAGTGGCACCGCAGCGGCGCACCATCGCGGCGGCTTTGTTGGCCTGGGCATGAATCACCTCGGGGCGGATGCGCTGCAATTGGCGGCGCAGCTGCCATAGTGCGAAGAGATTCCAGCGGCTGGCGGTCGGATTGATCGGGATGAGTGTCACGCGCGGATTCAAGCGCGGCGCGAAGGCGGGATCGGCCAGCAGAAAAACCCTGTGCCGTTCGCTTAAAGCGTTCGATAGATCAATCGTATGCCGCTCCAGACCGCCATAGCCGGTGCTGAATAAAATCAGCGCAATGCGCATGTTGAACCCAACCAGAGAACCAATCGCCACATGGTACACTAGCCGCCCTTAAAGCAAGGTTGGGAGTCAGGGTCATGGCCGAGCGTTCGTTGGTGGATTTGGCCGCTTTTGATGCCGCACCGGTAGTGCGCGCGCCGTTCACGCACTTCGTCGTGCCGGGCTTTGTGCCCGATGCGGTGTTGGCCGAGATCGAGCGGGATTTCCCGGATGTGCCCAAACGCGGCAGTTTTCCTATGAGCGCGCTGCGCAGCGGGCCTTCGTTTTCGGCCTTGGTGGACTACCTTGAAAGCCCGGCCGTGGCCGAAAGGTTTTCCGCAAAACTCGGCATCGACCTGACCAATCGCCCGACCACGATGACGATTCGCGGCTATAGCGGCGAACAGGATGGGCGTGTGCATACCGACTCGCGCAGCAAGCTGGTGACGGTTCTGCTGTATCTCAATCGGGGCTGGAAGCCGGAAGATGGCGGGCTCAGGCTGCTCAATTCCGACAACCTAGAAGACTATTTCGATGAAGTTCTGCCCGCCGCCGGCACCTTGCTGGCCTTTATCAACAGCGAAAACGCTTGGCATGGCCATAAGCCGTTTGTCGGGCAGCGGCGCAGCATTCAGCTCAACTGGGTGGTGAGCGAGGCAGCCGTGCGGCGCAGTGAATGGCGGCACAGTCTATCGGCAAAAATCAAACGCTGGTTTGGCGCAACGCCGAAGCCGGTCGAGCCGTATTGAGCGAATGCCTGGATTCGCGGGGTTGCTGGGTGCAGCCGCCAGTGTGCTCGGCCTGTTGTTGCTGGCGCGCTATAACCTGTGGCGCTGGCCGCGTGCGCGCGCATTGCCGCGCATCCTGATGTATCACCGGGTGTTGCCGGCCGTAACGGGGCAAGGTATCACCATGAACCGCAGCCGCTTTGCCTGGCAAATGGATCAACTGGCGCGTCGTGGTGCGCGCTTTGTCACCGTGTCGGAATTGCTGGCGGCGCAGGATCCGCGGCAGATGGTGGCGATTACCTTCGATGATGGCTATGCCGACAACTACCAGTACGCCTGGCCGATTCTGCGGGCGCATGGGGCGCCCGCCACCATTTATCTCGCGCCCGAGATGTCGGGGATCGAACGATTGACGCCCGCGATGATTCGGGAAATGGCGGCGTCGGGCGTTGAATTTGGCGCGCATACGATGACCCACATCCATCTGCCGTCAACGGATGACGCGCAGGCGCTGGCTGAAATTCAGGCATCGAAGGCCGCCGTGGAATCCCTGACCGGCCAGCCTTGCCGCAGTTTTGCCTATCCCTATGGCAAATTCACCGATCGCCATGTGCAGATGGTGCGCGCGGCCGGATTTTCCTCGGCGGTGACCACGAAAAAACAGATCAAGTCAGCGGAGGCACTACGCGCTGCGCCGCTAGAACTCCCGCGCCTGTCGATGGTTGGGCAGATGAACCGCTTCGAATTCTGGCTGACCATCACCCGAGGACGGTACCGCGTATGAATGACATCACTTCCCGCTTGCCGCTGAGTGTCTTTCTGATCACGAAAAACTGTGGGGAATGGCTGGATGCGGTGTTGACTGCGGTACGGGGTGTGGCCGAAATCATCGTGGTGGATTCGGGTTCGACCGATGACACGCTGACGATTGCCCGGCAGCATGGCGCGCGCATCATCACCCAGCCATTCTTGGGCTATGGCCAGCAAAAGCAGGTGGCGCTGGATGCCTGTACCCAACCCTGGGTCTTGAATCTCGACGGGGACGAAGTCCTGGATGACACCCTGCGCACCGCGATGTTTGATCTGGTTCGGGCGGATGACCCGGCAGTGATCGGCGGGGAAGTGAAGTTTCGTGATTGGTTTATCGGCGTTCCGGCCAACAAACGCACCCGCGCGATTACCCGGGTTCGATTGTGGCGTCGTGGCGCCGGCCGGTTTTTGGCGGAGCAGATCGTGCATGAGTCCGTGCAGCTCGACGCAGGGCGGGTGGTGCGGCTCCCCGGCTGGGTCGAGCATTATGGCGTGGAATCCGTTGGCCTGCGGGTGGATAAAATCAACCGCTATTCCAGTTTGCGTGCCGAGCTGGATGCCAATCGGGGCAAGTCACCCTCCGCGCTCAAACTGTTTCTGATCTTCCCGCTGCGGTTCTGGCGCAATTATTTGTTACGACGGGCGTTTCTCGATGGTCGCCGCGGGCTGATTCAGTCCATGGCCAGCGCGTACTATGCCTTCTTGATCGAGGCGAAAAAATTTGAAGCGGCGGAGCGTGCGCGGTTGAAACTCGAATCTTCATCTCAATCCCCTCAGTCTTCCCAAGGTGGCCTATGACTTCTTCGCATTCCTCACCGCGCCCGCTTGATCTCCCCGCGCAATCGTCGGTGTGTGGGCAGAAACTGGCGTTGCTGGCGGTCGTATTGCTGCCGGTGTTCGTTTTGTTCAAACGGGTGCCTGCCGAGATTGCCGTTGGGGTGACCGTGCTCACGGCGCTTTTTATCGCGATTCGCCACCGGGATTTTTCCTGGCTGGCACAGGCTTGGGTGTATGCCGCCGCCGCGCTGTCGATTCTCTTGCTCCTGCTGTCGCCGTTCTCGATCAATCCCGGCAATTCTGCCCTGTCCGCGATTCTGGCCTTCCGCTGGCCGGTGTTTGCCGCTGCGCTGATCTGGTTTTGGTCTCGGCAGCCGCAGTTGCTGGTCTGGTTTGAGCGGGTCATGGTGGGGCTCATCGCCTTCATCGTGCTGGATACTTTTTGGCAATACGCCACCGGTTGGGATGTATTCGGTTACCCGCCGGCCAGTGATATCCGGTTGACCGGGCCCTTCGACAAAATGCTGGTCGGTACTTTCACGGATCGCATCTGGTTTATCGGGCTGGCTGTAGTCTGGTTCGCGCTCCGGCGGAGGAATGCGCTCATGGCGCTGATGGTCATTGCGGCGTTTTCTGCCGTGGGCGCGCTGTTCCTGTTTTTGACCGGAGAGCGCGCGGCCTTGCTGACCTACCTGCTTGGAAGTGGTTTAGTGGTGTTGGGCATCATCATTCATTACCGGCAATGGCGCATGCCGCTGATCGGGCTGATCGCGGTATTCGGCGTGGCGGCTGCCGGGGCGGCGATGACCCAGCAAGACATGGTGAAGCGCAGTTTCGATTCCACGGTGCAAACGATCCGGCATCTGGATGAAACGGTGTATGGCCTGAACTTTATGACGGCTTTTGCCGAGTTCAAGGAGCACCCCTGGACGGGCGTGGGGGCACGGGAATTCAAGGCTTATTGCGATACGCATATGCCCGCCTATTCTGCCCGTTACGATGCGATGGGGTTCCAGGGTGCGGTGATCCACCCACATAACTTCTATACCGGGATGCTGGCGGAAGGCGGGGTTTTCTCCTTCCTGGCGTTGGTGGCAATGGTGGTGTTGCTGTTCGCCCGCTTGATCCGGGATTCATTGCAGCAAGGCAATCCAATGCAGGCGTATTTTGGCAGCGCCGTACTGCTGACAACCTTCTGGCCGTTGCAAAGTACGATGGAATATTTCAATGGCTGGACGGCGGCGGTGATCTGGTTGGGCGTTGCTTGGGCGTTGGCGCGGGCGCGCCTGCCATGCTGATGTGACAGTAATGGCCGGTACCGCGATCGTTCTGCCGCACCGAGAAGCGTTTTCTGCTGACCGTCCGGGGGCGATTGCATTGACGGTGGCGATGCAGCTGGCGGCATCGCCCGACACAGCGAGTGTGTGGGGGGATCCTCTCTCTGCGCCTGTGTTGGTGCCGGCAGTTCATTACTTAGCACTTGATTCGAGACCCGGCTGGCCGTTGCGGCAGAGCTGGCGTTACCGCTGGGCGATTCAGCGCGCGGTTCGCCGTGAGGCGCCCACCCGTCTGGAGATCCACAATCGAGCGCATTTATTCCATGAATTGAGCGCGCAGCCGGTGGGGCTATCGCTTTACCTGCATAACGATCCGCAGTCGATTCGTGGCCTGAAGACGGTAGGAGAACGAGGTCGGGTGTTGGCGCGGGCAGACTATGTGGTGGCGGTCAGTGACTTCATTCGTCAGCGGTTTTGTGCTGGGCTACCTGCGGCGCGTTGTGCCCGCGTCGTCACGGTGCCGAACACCGTGGATTTCACCCGGTTTGAGCCAGCCAGACCCAAGCAACAGGAGATTCTGTTTGTCGGTCGCCTAATCCCCGAAAAGGGCGCATTGC
The DNA here is from genome assembly GCF_045689735.1 of Halothiobacillus sp. DCM-1. Lineage (GTDB taxonomy): Bacteria > Pseudomonadota > Gammaproteobacteria > Halothiobacillales > Halothiobacillaceae > Halothiobacillus. The sequence continues at coordinate 1,740,060 of NZ_CP142685.1, read as the reverse complement.
CTCTGATACAGTCGTTGCAGGAGGTGCTACCGGACTTTCCCGAGTGGCGTGCGCGCTTCATCGGCGCCTGGCATTTCGGGCAAACCGCCCCCCGATACCCGCATGAACGGGAATTGCTGGCTCAAGTTCGCCCGTCGCTCAGTGAACGCATCCAGTTTGTGGGGTATCAATCCTATGACCGCGTGACCGAAGCCTTCAATCAAGCAGCAATCGTCGTGGTGCCCTCGTTATGGGATGAACCCTTTGGCCGCACGGCGTTGGAGGGGATGGCGGCCGGTTGCGCCGTGATTGCATCGAATCGGGGCGGATTGCCCGAAGTCCTCAATGAGACGGGTCTGCTCGTCGAGCCGACAGCGCAGGCATTGGCCAGCGCCTTGCGCCGCCTGATGGCTGATGAGACGATGCGGCAGCAACTGGGTGCGCAAGCAGCAATGCGTGCGCGTGCGGTGTTCGAACCGGCGAGTATTCACCAAACCATCCATCGTTTGCGTCAAGGTTAAGGCGTCGGGGCTCATTGAAAAACTTCCTTACCGAGCCATAATTCGCGCATGGCTCCGTGAGTACAACGAGGAAAAACCTAAGACAACACTCTGTGAGTTGACGCCCACCCAATATGCCAAGCAGCCTACTGAAAAAACGATTACATTCGATACTAGACTCCATAGTGAGCCGCTACCAAAAAAATGGGTTAACGGCGTGTGTTAAGCAGAATATTCATTGATATGGGATAATTTGAGTATATGGCGGCGAGAATTAGTCAGATATCGCCCAGGTTGATTCATGCAAAGTGATATAGAAGATTTAAGTTGGGTTTTTCTAGTCAGGATGAGATAGATGATGAGTTGTTTCTTAAGCGTTAAATTTTACAAATAGATGGTATGTGGTAAGGCTGGGTGTATTTTAAATTATATTTAGTTTTATATTAAAGGATGTATAATGTATTCTCCTGAAATTGCGGTATTGTTGCCATGTTATAATGAGGGGGTCGCAATTGAGCAGGTGGTGCGAGATTTTAAAACGGCTTTGCCGAATGCAGCTATTTATGTATATGACAATAACTCAACAGACAATACTGCTGATGTAGCGAGGAGAGCCGGAGCAATAGTCCGCCACGAGCTTCAGCAGGGCAAGGGTAATGTTGTACGGCGAATGTTTAGAGATATTGATGCCGACTACTACATTATGGCAGATGGGGATAATACCTACGACGCATCTCTTGCATCGGTTCTAGTGCAGGAGGCGATGAGTGGTCCCTTTGATCTTGTTAATTGCATCCGAAAAGAGTCCGAAAAACAGGCATATCGTGGCGGGCATCGTTGGGGAAACCATATATTGACCGGAGTTGTGCGTTATATTTTTGGCAATAGGGTTCAGGATATGCTGTCAGGCTACAAGGTATTCTCGCGCCGATTTGTAAAATCTTTTCCCGCTCTCTCAACCGGTTTTGACATTGAGACGGAGTTGACAGTTCATGCGCTTGAATTGTCAATGCCTGTGTCTCACAAGGTGGGGTTGTATCGTGGGCGACCTGATGGATCACAGAGTAAACTGCGTACTTATCGTGATGGCTGGCGGATTCTTATGATGATTGTTAAGCTTGTTCGACACGAACGCCCGTTATGGTTTTTTGGCGCCATTTCAGCGCTGTTGACTGTGTTGGCGGTTTCTATTTCGGCTCCTGTTTTCATTACATTCGCGGATACAGGTCTGGTACCTAGGTTGCCGACTGCCTTGTTGTCTACGGGTATTATGCTCATCGCATCCCTAAGTCTTGTGACGGGAGTAATCCTGGATACGGTGACCCGTGGAAGAAAAGAGTTGAGAATGCTGATTTACTTGCAACACTCCGCTCAGCCCTGTACTAAAGGTTACAGGGGTTGATGTGAGTTGAGTGCTCGTGTTTATTGTCTTTGTGTCATTTTATTTATTTTTGGTTCTTGGTTATGTCTGATTTATTTTTTGAGCGGAAGGCTAATTTTATTTTGGGCTTGCTTGATTCTAGAAGATCTGTGCTTTGGGTGATGATATCTGTCCCGATATTCTTTGGCTTATTATCTGTTTTCTATGGGCAGCCTAGTGGTTGGGATTTTTATAATTATCATGTTTATAATGGTTACGCACTAGCCCATGGTCGATTGAGTTTGGATTTTGCTCCTGCGGGGTTTCAGTCTTACTTTAATCCGGTTTTGGATTATTTTTATTATGTCATGTCGGAAAATTTGCCGCCAAGGGTTGTGGGGTTTTTGATGGGGCTTGCTCCTGCTTTGGTGTTTATTCCTTTATGGCTGACAATTCGATTGGTTGTTTTTAGATCGGGTTTATGGAGATCGAGGCTGTACTCCATAATAACGATTCTTGCTTTGATGGGGGTTTTTTCTGTTAGTTTTATCTCCAGGGCGGGGAGTGTTGATGGTGATTCTATTACTGCCATTTTTCAGATATTGGCTCTTTATTTTATTTTGAAAAATGTTGTTGGCTTTGGAGAGGATTCGGTTAATCCGACTTTATGGGCTATTGTCGCAGGTGTGGTCTCCGGTCTTGGTACGGGGCTAAAATTAACGGGAACGCCCGCAAGTCTTGCGCTATGTATTGGCTTGTTATTTATTGGAAGGCAGGGGTGGGGGCGTCTTAGATTTCCCTTTTTGTTTGGTGTCGGTGTTATTTTAGGGATTTCAATGACAGGAGGGTTTTGGTTTTTTCAAATGTACCAACATTTTGGGAATCCCTTGTTCCCTCAGCTTGGCTATTTTTTTTCTAATAATTTGTCATCCCCGGTTGGTGTGATTGACAAGAGATTTATACCTACTGGGTTTGTGGATTTTCTTATTCGGCCATTTGATTTTTTGTTTAATCCTGGTAGGCTCGATGGTGCTGCTTGGCCTCAGGTGACTTGGCCAATCTTGTATATTGTCTTTATTGTATTTTTGATAAAAAAAATGAAGGGTGTAGATAGCTCTACACGAAAGCTTGGTGTAAGCTCGATCTTTGTTCTTTTGTATACTTTGTTTGGATTTGTATTTTGGTTGCTTTTGTTTGGGATATATCGTTACCAAATATATTTTTACTTGACGGCGCCTTTGGCTTTGTTGATATTCATTCGGCAGCTTGTTGATGAACTGGACTCCGTACGATATTTGGTTGTTATTGCTTTATTTTCTATTTTTTTTGCCCTTGTTCTTGGTGCGAAGTCATATGAAGGGGAGCCTTGGTCTGATAAATACATCCAAGCAAGTCCCTCAGATGCGTTTACTGTTCCAGTTGGTTCTGTGGTGTTGTTTGTCGGGCAGCCTATTGGTTGGATTGCTCCATTCTTCCCGCAAGCCGTTTCATTGATTGGTATTGATAATAATTTTCCAAAGTCGGATGGGTATGTGGAAAGGGTGCGGCAACTGGTTGCTAAAAATAACCTTACTTATGCGGTTTTTGAGTTGCCGGTAAATAATAGGCTTTCGGTTGTGGTTCGGGCTAATGCCATTTTGAATACACTTAAAATTAATCGCAGCATGATGGGCTGTGATTTCATCCAATGGCTCTTGAAGCATTCACATATGCATGCATCATTTCGTCAGTTAGATGGGAGTTCTGATGGAATGCAGTGCGAACTAAGTGTTCCTGAAGAAGATAAAAAGGAATTTGAACAAGAAACTTCCGATGCCTGGAAGCGGGCGAGATCTGCTTTGGCAGCATACGGATATGACTTGAGTGGCGCTCAATGTGATATTAAGCAAGCTTATGTTGGACGAAGACCATTTACATTTGAACTGTGCCAATTAAATTGAGATAGCCGAGATTATTTTTTCTCAATAGGTTTCTTGGCGGCTATTGCTCCTGCGGCATGTGATTTTTATACCGCCGATGCCCCCAGAGATAGGCACTCGGTTCCGCGCGGATTTCGTCTTCGAGGATGTGTATCAGTCGAGCCGTATCGGCGGCGTCATCACCGCTGGGGAGATTGCTCAGCGGCGGGTGGATGATCATCGTGTATTTTCCGCCTTCGCGACGCACGAAGTAGGGCAACACGACGGCGCGACCCATGCGGGCGAGCACGGGGACGGCGGTATTGGTGGTGCAGTTCACACCGAAAAACGGCAACCAGGCACTGGTTTTGCCGTGGTAGCTTTGGTCGGCGGCGGTCCAGAGAATGCCCCCCTCGCGGAGCAGGCGAATCATGGCGCGGGTGTTCTCGCGGTCGATCATCCCGGCCAGATGCCGTCGCCGCCCCGCGTTGATGAGTTCATCGATGAGGGGGTTGTCGTTCGGGCGATAAACCGCGTGCACCGGCCAGCGCCGCGCGGCCAGATACACACTTAGTTCGCCCTGTGAGAAATGTCCCGCATTGAGGATGACGCCCCGGCCTTGTGCCCGGGCCGCGTCGATATGTTCGCCCCCGATGATCTCGTGCGCGGGCGGCGGTTCGGTCTCTCCATACCAGCCCCAGATGGATTCCAGCGCATCCGCCCCAAGGCGTGCAAAATGGGCGCGGATGACGGCATCGCGCCAGGCGGCATCCTGCTCGGGGAAGGCGAGGCTCAGGTTTTGCGCCATAATCCGCCGACGCTTGCCGACGAATCGTTTGGCCAGTGCGCCGAGCGCGGCTCCCCAACGCAGTCGGGCGCTCTGCGGCAGGAGCGCCAGCAGGCGCAGAACCGCCTGCAGCAGTTTCAGGATCAAGCGTTGGGAGCGGTTGAGTGCGGTGGTTGGGGACATGGGGCGGGATTTTAACAGGCAGGAGGTCGGGTGACGCGCTCAGTGTATGGTCTATTGCTCGGGATCCTGTTTCCCTGGCTTCTGCTGGATTCGCTGCGGCGGTTCTGGCGGGCACCGGCACCGCATCGCTGCGGGTTGGCGCAGTTTGGTCGGTTGCCAGCGAATCTGCCGACGGAGGCGATTTGGCTGCATGCGGTATCGTTGGGTGAGGTGCGCGCCGCCTCCTCCTTGGTCGCGGCGTTGCGGTCGCGCTGGCCAGAGATCCCGATTGTGATCAGCACGACGACGGAGACGGGTGCGGGCGCAGCGCGGGCGCTGGGGGTGCCACATTTTTACGCGCCGTTTGATTACGCCTTCGCGATCCGGCGGGTGATGCGACGCCTGCGGCCGCGTCTGTTACTGGTGATGGAAACCGAGCTGTGGCCGAATCTCTTGGCGACCCTGGCCGATCATTCCGTGCCGGTGATCATCGTCAATGCCCGGCTGTCACCCAAGTCCTTTTCACGATATCGGCGCTGGGGTGGGGCGTTGTTGGCGCAGACGCTGGCGCGGATCTCATTGATTTGTGCCCAGTCCGCCGAAGATGCGGCCCGTTTTTTGGCCTTGTCCACCCCCGGTTCGGTTGAGGTGCGGGATTGCGGCAATCTGAAATATGACCACCATCCGGAGGCGGTATCGTCTTGGCAGAAGCCGCCCCATCGGCCGGTTTGGCTGGCCGCGAGTACGCATCCGGGGGAAGAGGCGATTGTGTTGGCGGCGCATCGGCAGCTGCTGGCGTTGAAGCCGGATGCCCTGCTGGTGTTGGTGCCGCGTCATCCGGAGCGCGCGCCCTCGGTGCTGATTCAGGCAAGATCGGCCGGTTTTTCCGCTGAATCCGGTGGGTTGGATCAGCCGCCCGATGCCGTCTCTGTGTGGATCATCGGCCAAACGGGGGTGCTGATGCCGTTATTTGCGGGGATCGAGACTATTTTTATGGGGGGCTCGCTGGCGGGCAATCGGGGGGGGCATAACCCGATCGAGCCAGGCGTGCTGCGGCGGGCGGTCATCAGTGGTCGCGGCGTGCAGAATTTTTCGGTGGTGTACGCGGGGCTCGATGCGGCCGATGCCGTAGTCTGGGTCGAGGATGCGACGACGCTGGCGGCTGCGGTGCAGGCGAGCTGGAGCGCTCCGGAATCCGCCCGGATGCGGGGTGATCGGGCATACGCGGTCGTTAGCGCACAACGGGGCGCCACGGCCAAGATCGTGCAGCAGATCGAGAAGTGGTTGCCTGCGGTCGAAAATTCGCCGGTTAATCCGCCAAGCAAGGAGTCATGTTGATGCCGAAAAACCCTGTCGTGACGCCGCCGGTCATCGAAGCACGGCAATTGTGCAAGCGATTCGGCGCCCTGCGTGCCGTGGATGAGATCAGTTTTTCGATTGCGCCGGGGCAGTGTTTTGGCTTTTTAGGCCCCAATGGCGCCGGGAAAACCACCACGCTGAGCATGTTGATGGGGCTAGCCTCGTTCGATGGTGGTTCGCTCCAGGTGCTTGGACAGACCATGCCACAGGCGGCGCGCGAGGTGCGGGCGCGGGTGGGGCTCGTGCCGCAGGCTGATAATCTCGACCCGGATTTCACGGTGCGGGAAAACCTGTTCATGTACGCGCGGTTTTTCGGATTGAAACGACGGGCGGTGGCCGATCGGGTCGAGGCATTGCTGGCCTTCGCCGAACTCACGGCCAAGGCCGAGGCCAAGGTGGAGACACTCAGTGGCGGCATGAAGCGCCGGCTGACGATTGCGCGGGCGCTCGTCAACGACCCTGAACTGGTGATTTTGGATGAGCCGACCACCGGGCTTGATCCGCAGGTGCGCCACTTGATCTGGTCACGGCTGGCTGAGCTGCGTTCGCGCGGCGTATCGCTGATTCTTACCACGCACTACATGGAAGAAGCCGAGCGCCTGTGTGATCGGTTGGTGATCATGGATCAAGGGCGAATTCTTGATGAAGGCACGCCGACCGAGTTGATCCACCGGCATGTGGAAAGCGATGTTATCGAACTGCGGGGTCGGGTGAGCGAGGCGCTCTACACCACGTTGCGTTCCATGTGCGCGCATATCGAGCGCCAAGGGCTGGCGGTGTATGTCTACACCCATGCGGCGGCGCCGATTCTGGAGTTTCTGGGGGATGCCGAACAACTGACCGTCACCCACCGTCGAGCCGGACTCGAAGATGTTTTTTTACGCTTGACCGGCCGAGGATTGCGCGAATGAATCGATCCATCTGGCAGCGCCCGCGGTTTCGCCGAGCGGCGTTCGCGCTCGTGCAGCGCAATTTTTTGGTTTGGCGCAAGCTCATCGGGCCGGCCATCGTGCTGAATTTCGGCGAGCCGCTGATCTATCTTTTGGGGTTGGGACTGGGGCTCGGCATGCTGATCGGCCCGGTGGATGGACTGCCTTATCTGGCGTTTTTGGCCTCGGGCATGGTTGCCTCCTCGACGATGACCACGGTCAGCTTCGAGGGCATGTATTCCGTGTTTACCCGCATGGTGCCGCAAAAAACCTGGGATGCCATGCGCGCGACGCCGATGGATCTGGACGACATCGTGCTGGGCGAAACCCTGTGGGCGGCTTCCAAGGGGCTGCTTACGGCGGCTATGATCTTGCTGGTCGCGGCCTTGCTGGGCGCCGTTCCGGGCGGCTGGCTGGCCTTGTGGGTTTTGCCGATTGCCTTTCTGCTGGGCTTGAGTTTTGCCGGCCCCGCCATTGCGATGACCGCGCTCGCCGGTAGCTACGATTTTTTTAACTACTACTTCGTGCTGGTCGTGACCCCGATGTTTATGTTCAGCGGCGTGTTTTTCCCGATTGACCAATTGCCGACAGGATTCCAGACCCTGGTGCAATTCCTCCCACTCACCCATGCAGTCGCCCTGATTCGACCCTTGATGGTGGGTGCGCCGATGACCGAAATTGGCTTGCATCTGGCCGTACTGATCGGCTTTGGGTTCGTGAGCTTCTACTTCGCGCTCGCGATGGTGCGGCGTCGGCTATGGGTGTGAGCCTGTTGGGAATGCGCTGGACGGCTGGATGCGGCTGCTGAAATGTTGCAAATTTGCAAATTCTAGGTATTGATTTTTTTATCTATTTGATTTTTATATAGAAAAATTAAGACCCGCCAAGTGTTCAATTGCAATAATTAGCGATATTATGTAGTTGCCTTTGAACAAAGTAAGCGAGGAAATTGAAGATGAGCAACAAATCAATTCAGTGGGTGATTGCCGCCTGTGTCGCCGGTGCCATGGCGTTTGGTTCAGCCGCAATGGCCGCCGAACCTGCGGTTAAACACCACGCGGCTGCGCATAAAGTGGTGAAGAAAAAGCATCATGCTGCCCCGAAAAAGCATCATGTCGCCCCGAAAAAACACCACGCAGCTCCGAAAAAATAAGGCAAACGCTGCATAATCCGGGCACCTGCCGGATTGTGCGGTTTACCGCTTAAACCCGCCTCGGCGGGTTTTTTTATTGGCTTCACGGCTACATTTGCATTGCAACGACTGGCGCAAAATGCCTGTACTGGCAGGTATACCGCCAAGTCTTTTCGTGAAGTGGCTTTGATTGGCGCCCAAGGCAGGAATCGAACCTGCGACCCTTCGCTTAGGAGGCGAATGCTCTATCCACTGAGCTACAAGGGCAAAATTGGGGGCGCGGGTGTGCCCCCTTAAGAGCGTTGGTTAGTTCATATGGCGAATGATTTCATCACCGAAGGCATCGCTGCCGATTTGTGTGGCATCGGGCATGAGCCGGGCAAAGTCGCCCGTCACTTTTTTGCCCAGAATGGCACCTTCCACGCCTTTGAGGACGAGGTCCGCCGCTTCAAACCATCCCATATGGCGCAGCATCATTTCAGCGGAAAGGATGAGCGAGGCAGGGTTGGCGAGATTTTTCCCGGCAATATCGGGCGCGGTGCCGTGGGTCGCCTCAAACATGGCAACGCTGTCGGAGAGATTGGCGCCCGGCGCGATGCCAATGCCGCCGACCTGTGCGGCCAGTGCGTCGGAGATGTAATCGCCGTTCAGATTCAAGGTGGCGATGACATCGTACTCTTCCGGTTTGAGGAGAATCTGCTGCAGGAAGGCGTCGGCAATGCTGTCTTTGATGGTTATGGTTTTTCCTGTTTTTGGATTTCGGCATTGATACCAGCCCCCGCCGATTTCCGTCGCGCCGAATTCCTTTTTGATGAGCTCGTATCCCCAGTTTTTGAAGCCACCTTCGGTGAACTTCATGATATTGCCCTTGTGAACCAAGGTTAGGGATGGGCGGTCGTTATCAATCACATATTCCATGGCTTTGCGAACCAGTCGCTCGGTGCCTTCGCGGGAGACGGGCTTGATGCCGATGCCGGAGGATTCAGGAAAACGAATTTTGGTCACGCCCATGTCGTGTTGCAAAAATTCGATGACCTTTTTCGCTTCGGGTGTGCCGGCCGCCCATTCGATACCGGCGTAAATATCTTCAGAATTCTCCCGGAAAATCACCATATCGGTTTTTTCCGGCTGTTTGAGTGGGCTGGGCGTGCCCGCAAAGTAACGCACGGGGCGCAGGCAGACATACAGATCCAATTGTTGTCGCAGAGCGACATTCAAGGAGCGGATGCCGCCCCCCACGGGGGTGGTGAGCGGCCCTTTGATGGAGACGACATAGTCACGCACCGCCGTCATGGTGTCTTGGGGCAGGCCGCTTTTATCCTCGGCATACACCGCTGCCGCTTTCTCGCCGGCAAACACCTCCATCCAGGCGATTTTTCGCTGCGCGCCATAGGCTTTTTGAACAGCGGCATCGATGACTTTGTGCATTACTGGGGTGATATCCACCCCAATGCCGTCGCCTTCGATGAAAGGGATGATGGGATGGTTCGGTACGGTCAGGCTGCCGTCGGGGTTAGCGATAATGCGTTCACCTGTGGGCACTTGGATATGGCTCGAAAAGCTGGGTTGCGACATGGGATGGCTCCTATCAAAATGCCGACGGTACGGCGTCTGGCTCAGTATATCGCGAAGCTTGGCCGTGACAGTGGATCGGTTTGGAGGAGTTTTGATGCACCCAGCACTTGAATTTTTCCGAGTTGCCCTCAATAAGGGAATTCGCTATCGGGGCGCCTGCCAAGGCGCATGATTCTCAACCTGCATTGATATGGAGTGATCTCTATGAAAATTCGTCCCCTGCATGACCGTGTGTTGATCAAGCGCGTTGAAGAAGAGCGCAAAACTGCGTTCGGGATTGTTCTGCCGGACTCCGCGACCGAAAAGCCCAACCGGGGTGAAGTGGTTGCGGCCGGCCCGGGCAAAAGCAATGAAAAGGGCGAAGTGCGCCCGATGGGTGTCAAGGTGGGTGATCATGTGTTGTTCAACCAATACGCGGGCACCAAGGTCAAAGTGAACGACGAGGAACTGCTGATGATGGGCGAGGATGATTTGCTTGCCGTCATTGAAGCGTAATTTTCACCCGATTTTTTGTTTTTGGAGGATGTAATCAATGGCTGCTAAAGAAGTTCGTTTTTCCAGTGCCGCGCGGGATCGCATGCTGCGTGGTGTGAATGTGTTGGCCGATGCCGTGAAGGTGACGCTGGGGCCGAAAGGGCGGAATGTCGTGATCGAAAAAAGTTTCGGTGCGCCGCATGTGACCAAAGATGGTGTGTCTGTTGCCCGTGAAATCGAGCTTGAAGACAAATTCGAAAATATGGGCGCGCAGATGGTGAAGGAAGTGACTTCCCAAACCGCCGACATCGCGGGCGATGGCACCACCACCGCGACCGTGCTGGCCGCCGCGATTGTGCGTGAAGGGCTTAAGGCCGTAGCCGCTGGCATGAATCCGATGGATCTCAAACGCGGGATCGACAAAGCGGTCACGGCGGCAGTGGAAGAATTGAAGAAAATCTCCAAGCCCTGCTCAGACAACAAAGAAATCGCCCAAGTCGCAACCATTTCCGCAAACTCGGATGAGTCCATCGGCAAAATCATCGCCGAGGCCATGGCCAAAGTCGGTAAAGATGGCGTCATCACCGTAGAAGAAGGTTCCGGCTTCGAGAATGAACTGGATGTGGTCGAAGGGATGCAGTTCGATCGCGGCTATCTTTCGCCCTATTTCGTCAACAACCAAAAGACCATGTCGGCCGAACTGGAAGACCCCTTCATCCTGCTGCACGACAAAAAAATCAGCAACATCCGTGAATTGCTGCCTGCGCTCGAAGGGGCGGCCAAGGCAGGCAAGCCGCTGCTGATCATCGCAGAAGACATTGAAGGCGAAGCACTGGCGACGCTGGTGATCAATGTCATGCGCGGCATCGTCAAGGTCGCTGCGGTTAAAGCCCCGGGCTTTGGTGACCGTCGTAAAGCGATGTTGCAAGACATCGCCATCCTGACCGGCGGCCAAGTCATTTCAGATGAGGTGGGCTTGAGCCTGGAAAAAGTCACGCTCGACGACATGGGGCGTGCCAAACGCATCGTGGTCAGCAAAGAAAACACCACCATTATTGGTGGCTTGGGCGGCAAAGAAGACATTGAAGGCCGCGTGACCCAGATCCGTGCCCAATTGGAAACCACGACTTCCGACTACGACAAAGAGAAGCTGCAAGAGCGCATTGCCAAACTGGCGGGCGGTGTGGCAGTCATCAAAGTTGGTGCCGCGACCGAAGTCGAAATGAAAGAGAAGAAAGATCGCGTAGACGACGCGTTGCATGCCACGCGCGCAGCGGTTGAAGAGGGGATTGTCCCTGGTGGTGGGGTCGCGCTGATTCGCGCACTCGAAGCCATCCGTGGGCTGACTGGAGCCAACTCTGATCAAAACATGGGTATCAACATTGCCCTGCGCGCAATGGAAGACCCGCTGCGTCAAATCGTCGCCAACTGTGGTGAAGAGCCTTCCGTCGTGGTCAACCAGGTTCGTGCGGGCAAGGGCAACTATGGCTATGATGCAGCCAATGGCACCTTTGGTGACATGGTTGAAATGGGGATTCTGGATCCGACGAAGGTCACCCGTTCCGCGTTGCAAAATGCGGGCTCCGTCGCCGGGTTGATGATTACCACCGAGTGCATGATTGCCGAATTGCCGAAAGCAGATGCGCCGGCAGTCCCGGCCGGTGGCATGGGCGGCATGGACGGCATGATGTAAAGGGGATCTTACGGCACCCGGCTGGGTGCCTGGTCAGGTAAGGGCTCGCTTCGGCGAGCCTTTTTAATGTCTGTTTTAGCAGGCCGTTGAAAAACCCTTTCAACGGCCTGCTAAGGCAAGCCATGGATGGCTTGCACGAAAATCAATCATGTTAAGTGATTGATATTCTGAGGCCGTCGCGGGCTTGCGCCAGCTTCGCGTTAGACATGAGCGCGAAGCTGGCGTAAGCCCGCCGCGACAAGCCGAATTGAAAAAGGGTAGGAAAGCCCTTTTTCAACATCCTGTTGGAAAAATCTCCTGCGAAAAAAAGCCCCGAACCAAGTCGGGGCTTATAACTATATCAATCCAATATGGGTATTAATTAGACCCTGCAAGAGATTGATCGCTATCGATGATCTTCGGTGTAACGAAGATCAACAGTTCAAGCCGCTGTTTATTGACTTCACGATCCTTAAAGAGGTTGCCAAGACCCGGCAAGTCCCCGAAGAATGGCACCTTATTCAGTGAGGTTGTGTTTTGGAACTGGTAAATCCCGCCTAGCACGACGGTCTCACCATTTTTGACCTCTACCTTGGTTTTTACTTCACGCGTGTTGATTGGTGGGTTTGTCGTTCCCGGCAACATATTGGTGTAATCCGGTTCATCCTTCTTGACATTGATGTCCATGATGATGTTGTTGTTCGGCGTGATTTGCGGCGTAACCTCGGTCGATAGAACGGCCTTTTTGAAGCTTACTGTGTTGGTTGCCACTCCGCCCGTGGTTTGCTGCGCGATATACGGGATTTCCGTCCCTTGGCTGATCAACGCGGCATGGCCATTGGTGGTAATGACTTTCGGGCTGGAAACAATCTCGCCAGTCCCTTCGGACTGCAGTGCAGAAAGCTCAAGATCAAGCAGTACATTCGAACCAAGAATAGCGAGGCCGAGGCCGCCGGTGGGGGTGCCACTGATGGGCGTATTGACCATCCAGCCGCCTGGGTTGGCAGTGGTAACTGTGCCATTAGAGGCCAATGTTCCCGGGGTCGATATGCTGCCACCATTCAGTGTTGTTGTTGTTGGCAGCGTTCCGCCAGGTGTCAAGCCTGGTGCGGTGCCGCCTAGCCCAAATGTGCTACCGCTGCGGTTGAATCCTGCTTGGACCCCCCAGCGCACCCCCAGTTGACGGGCAAAATTATCGGTCGCAATCACGATCCGGGTTTCGATCAGTACTTGTCGAACGGGTTTGTCCAGCTTTTTGATGAGATCACGGATACGATCCAGGGCATCTGCGGTATCCGTAATGATGATGCTGTTTGAACGAGGATCGACGGTCATGCTTCCCCGATCGGTGAGGAAGCGTTGCTGGGTATCATCGCCGCCTTGCTTGCCGCCTTTGCCCTGGTCACCGGACTTCGAGGCGGATTCCAGGAGCTTGTAAATATCATCGGCCTTGGCGTAGTTGATCTGCACAATGTCGGTAACCAGGGGCGCCAATTGCTGGGACTGTTGCCGAGCCTCCAGCTCCGCCTTGTCACGGGCGACGATGTCGGCCGTCGGGGCAACATACATGACATTGCCATTTTTACGCATCGACAGACCCTTGGTGGTCAGAATGAGGTCAAGCGCTTGATCCCACGGTACATTTTCGAGCCGGAGGCTAATCGAACCTTTCACATCATCGCTGACCACGATGTTGTTGCCGGTAAAGTCGGCAATCAATTGCAGTAGCGGACGAATCTGAATGTCTTGGAATTTGAGGGTCAGGCGTTGGCCGGTATATTTTTTCTCGCCGACCTGTTGCCCGTTCGCGTTGACAGGTACCGGTTTGACCTCGATCACGAGCCGGTTATCGGTCTGATAGGCGAGGTGCTCCCCGGCGTTGCGCGTCACGAGCGTGATGCGGCTTCCATTGCCAACGGAGCGGACATCAACATTTTCCACGGGTGTGGCGAAATCTTTGACATCAAAACGCCCCGTTTCCACCTTGGTGTTGGGGAGGTCGATAATGATGTTGCTGCCTTCCCGCTTGATGTGCATCGGGGTGTTCGGTCCGCCAGTCAGAACGAGCAGCCGGCCAGCGCCATCGCTGGCGCGACGGAAATCAATGTTCTGCCCCCGATCCATGGCGGTACTGGCGTTATTGCCGGCCACGGTGCTGACTGCAACACCGCTGGCTGTCGTGTTGGCCACAGCGGCGGGCTTGAATGTCACCGTGACTTCATTGCCTTGCGGGGTAATGGCGTAGGGTGTCGTTTTGCTCAGGTTGAATACCAGTCGGGTTTTCCCCCCGGCTTCTGCCATGACCAGGGATTTGACCGTGCCCAGCTCAATTTTTTGGTTGCGTTCCCCGGTGCTATTCACGGTGCCGGGGAGATCAATTGCTACCCGCGCCGGGTTGTCAATCTGGAAGTTATCCGGATTACCCGCGAGCGGCGCCGAAAGTTTGAGATGAACCACTACGGAGCCATCTGCGCCGCGTTCAGTTGTGACTGACTCCAGATTGCCCGCCTGCGCAAGCGCGGGCAGCAATAGCGAGACAGAGATAATTCCCAATGAACGACGAATGGCGCTCGTGAGTGGGCGATGAATTGATTGTGCATCCCTAACAACTGTCAACATTTTCTTATCCCCTTGAATTACTTGTTCGATTTCTGCTGGACGATCGCCGTTTGCTTACGCCAGCCGCCCTGTCCATCGGGCACGATTTCTTCGAGCGTAATCTTGTCGCTGGTAATACTGACTACTTTGCCGTAGTTGAGACCCATGTAGTTGCCCACCTGAATTTCGTGGATGACGCCATCCCCATCGCGAACCAGTGCGTAAGTTGTGCCGCCGCGTACGATGATGCCCTTCATGCTGAGCGCATCGAGCGGGTACATTTCCAACGGCTCTTTGGGGCGATTCATGTCGGGAGAAATGCCGTTCCCATGATTCGCCTTTTGTGTTACTGGGGGTTCAAACGGCGTGCGTGCACTCGTTTCGACATAACTATATTTGGGGAGCGGTTTCATTTCGGGGATGGGCTCGATTTTCCCCCCGGGGCGCGCAAGAATCTGGTCGACCTTCTGCGTGAGATCATTCATGTTACTGGCACAGCCACCTAACGCGAGGGTTAGCGGGAATAGCGCACCGAGCCAGAGATGACGACGGCTAGGGAGGGGCAAGTGATGCAATTTCATTTGGCACCCTCCATTTCACCTTGTTCTAGATAGCGGTAAGTTTTGGTGACGATCGTCATGACCAGCATGGGGGACTTCATGTCCGGTTTGTCTCCTGCTTCAGGCTTGATGGTCGGGTTATGCAGCGTGACAATGCGAGGCAAATTGGCCGTGTCGCTGATGAACTTAGCGAGCTGGTTGTAGGTTCCTTCCAGTGTCAAGGTGTAGGGCATCTCCGCATAGAAAGTGTGTTTCACTTCTGTGCCTGGCTGAATTTGCCGATTCTTCAAGCCATTTTTCAAGGAGGTTTGTGCCACATCGACAATCAGATTTTCTGCCTCTGACTTATTGGGGAGTTGTCGCAACAACTCGCCGAATCGGGTCTGCATTTCCTTGAGTTGATCTTGATAGGCTTTCAGGTTGGCCGCCAGCCGTTGTTTGGATTCGATGGTCGTCAGCAAGGAGGCTTCTTGCGTTTGCTTTTGAGCCAGTTCATCGCGTTGCGGCATGGTGTCGAAGTAGATGACGGCACCGACGATCAGCGCGATCAAGAAAAGGAAAATCACCATTCTCGTGCCGAGCGACGCCAAACCAATGGTCTGGAAATCGAGATTCTTCAGTTCATTGAGATCCATCTCTTATTGCTCCTTGGCCGCATCCGCTGCCTTGGGTTGCTTAACCTGGGCAGTGATTGAAAAGACATACCGGCTGGTTGGGGCGAGATCCTTGCCGGGGGTTTGTGCCAGGATCCCAGAGCCGACGATGATCGCGCCGGTAATTGTGCCTGCGCTATTCAGCTGGCGCAGGTAGTCGGCGACACGTGCCTGGGCATCGGCATAACCTTGGATGGCAATGGTTTTGTTATCGCCCGAAACCGAGATACTGGTGAGTTGAATGCCGTCGGGAAGCGTTTTGACAAAGTCCTCCATCAAATGAACGATGGTGGGGCGACTAGATTGTAATTTCTCGATGACCTGCATCCGAGCGATGAGCTCATCTTTTTTCTTTTTCAGTTCGTTGATGGATTGAATTTTTCGATCCAGATCCTTGATGACGCCGTTCAGATACTGATTGCGTTGATCTTGGTTATCGATCTGGTTCTGCTCGTACAGATGGATACCGCCGCCGATCGCCAAGGCCACCACCACGCTGCTCGCCAAGTGAATGACGAAATTGCGTTGAAGTGCCTGGCGGCGTTCATCGCGCCAAGGGAGGAGGTTAATTCTTCTCATTGGTCAAAGCTCCGTAAGGCGAGGCCACAAGCAATCAGCATGGATGCGCCGTGATTGGCGAGCAGCTCTGCTGATATCCTTGATCCTTGGCCGATGGCGACAAACGGATTCGCAGTGCGTGTCCGAATGCCGGTTTCATTGTTGATCCGTTCAATAACGCCCGGTGTATTTGCGGTCCCACCACCCAGCAGGATCAGCCCAATCGAGCTGCCGCTGTGTTCTGAGTGGTAAAACTGGATGAAACGCTCGATCTGCATCGCCATATTGTCGATGAAGGGTTGCAGAACCTTTCGATGATAATCATCGGGTAGGGTGTCGTTGCGTTTTTTCTCCTCGGCCTCTTCGGGGGATATACCGTAGTAGGCCGAAATTTCGTTGGTGAGTTGTTTGCCGCCAAACGCGTGTTCTTTGCTGTAAAGGATTTTGTTGCCACTGAACACATTGATTGTCGTGACATTCGCGCCAACATCTAGAAGAGCCACGGGTTGTGCTCGATCTTCGGCAGACAGGGTCGGGGCGATGATTTCCGTGAAGGCGTTTTGAATGGCGAAGGATTCGACATCCATAACATCAACCGTTAAGCCAGCGCCTTCGGCTACCGCAACACGACTTTCAACATTACTGGCTCGGGTGGCCGCCATGATCACGCGCAAGCTGCCCTCGACCTCGGCGCCTTTCTTTTTGGCTGCCTTGATCAAGGCCTCGGGCGACTCAGGCTCGAAATCCAGGCTGACCTCATCCATCGGGAAAGGAATGTATTGATCAGACTCCATCCGCACCTGTTCCTCGAGTTCAAACTCGTTCCCCGGATTACTGATGGTCAGGATTCTGCTCACGCTCGCGCTGGCCGGTACGGCCATGACGATGTGCTTGGTCTTGGCTCTGGATCGCGACAATGCGCGGCTCAATGCGCCGGCGACCGTGTCGGGGTCCGTGATGGTTTTGTCTTGCACCGCCCCTGGTGTCAGCGGTTCGATGGCGAACGCAGTCGGGCGATAACTGTTCTTGTGTTTCTCCAACATCAAAACCTTGACGGCTGTTGAGCTGATGTCGACACCGAGACGAGGATTTTTTGAGCTAAATAGTGGCACGGTCATTCCCTTCCCTTTGGGTGTGCGCTAAGGTGGCGCGCACACTTTTTAATCCACCGACGCATCCTAGGGCAAAACCTGTAGGTTTGTCGAATGTTCTTGTGATCAGGCTACCGAGTTGGCCTCGAAGCGTGAGTAAACTGAAATTAAATGAAACTTATCAAAATTGTTCTGTATCTGTTTGGTTTTTTGTTGATTTTTGCGGTCGGTGGCCTGGGGGTTGTGTATCAAATTTACAACAGCCAGTTGCCGAATGTGACGGATTTGTCGACAGTGCAATATCAGATTCCGATGCGTGTCTATGACGCCGATGACGGTTTGATTGCGGAATTTGGTGAGAAACGACGCTTTCCGGTGACCTATGCCGAGCTGCCAAAACTGGTGGTTGATGCCTTTGTTTCGGCGGAGGACGATGGATTCTTCACCCACGGCGGGGTGGATTTGCAGAGCCTGTTTCGTGCGGCCTATGAGTTAGTTAAAACGGGTCACAAAGGGCAGGGGGGCTCAACCATCACTATGCAGGTTGCGCGGAATTTCTTTCTCGGTCGGGAGAAAACCTACAGCCGCAAGTTGATGGAGATTCTGCTGGCGATCAAGATCGAACATACGCTCAGTAAAGAGCAAATCATGACGCTGTATCTGAACAAGATTTTTCTGGGCAACCGCGCTTACGGGGTCAAGGCGGCGGCTCAAGTCTATTTTGGTAAGTCGTTGGATCAGTTGACGGTGGCTGAAGCGGCGATGCTGGCGTCCTTGCCCAAAGCGCCCTCTAGCGTTAATCCCGTGGCCAATCCCGATCGGGCCTTGGCTCGCCGCGCTTATGTACTGGGGCGGATGCTGGCATTGGGGTATATCGATCAGGCGCAGTATGACCAGGCGATGCAAGCCACGCTGCCGGGTCATTTGTTTGCGAGTGCCGTCATCCAGACGCACGCGCCTTTCGTCGCGGAAATGGTGCGCCAGCAAATGGTGGCCAAGTATGGTGATAACGCCTATGAAATGGGTTTGAGTGTGCATACGACGATCGATCCCAAAGCGCAGCAGGTCGCGCGGGCGGCGTTACGCACCGAGCTGCTTGCTTATGACCGCCGGCATGGCTATCGCGGCGCGGAAGATCATTGGGGTAAGTGGTTGGGTGATCCCGCCGCTTTGCAGGCGAAGCTGGATGATACGCCGGTGGTGGGTGGGCTGGTGCCAGCCGTGGTGCTCTCGGCCGATGCGAAGTCGGCCACGGTGTTGCTCCCTGGGGGCGCCAAGCAGCAGTTGACTCTGGATGCGGTGAGTTGGGCCTGTAAGTATGAGTCGGTGAATCGTTGTGGACCCCATCCCAAAACCGTGGATGCGGTGCTGGCGCCGGGCGATCTGATTCGATTGCAGTCCTTGCCGGACAATAAAACGCTGCTGGCGGAAATTCCTGCCGTGAGTGGGGCGTTCGTGGCGCTCGATCCTCAGAGCGGCGCCATTCGAGCCCTGGTGGGTGGGTTTGATTTTGCGCATGACAGCAAATTCAATCATGTCACCCAGGCTGAGCGGCAGCCCGGCTCCGGTTTCAAGCCGTTTTTGTATTCTGCCGCGCTGGATCATGGCTTTACCTTGGCCACGCAGATCAACGATTCGCCCGTGGTCATCAAAAACGGGGTTCGTCAGGGGGTGGATTGGCGTCCGCAGAATTATGAAAAGAAATTCGGCGGCATGATGAGCCTGCGGATGGCTCTGGTGCATTCAGTGAATCTGGTGTCTATCCGCTTGATTGAGGCGCTCGGTCCGGAGAATGTCTTGAAATATGCGAGCCGGTTTGGTTTGCCGACGAAAAACTGGCAGCCGACATTGTCGATGGCCTTGGGGAGTTACACCCTCACGCCGCTGGAATTGGTGGGGGGGTATGCCACTTTTGTGAATGGAGGGTATCGGGTGACGCCTTACCTGATCGCTCAGGTCGATGACGCAAATCATGTGCCGTTAGAAACGCATCCTTCGGTGAATTTGTGTGATGACTGTCCGCTGGATTCACCCGATCCGAGTATCGCTCCCCGGATTATCAGCCCACAGAATGCGTTCCTGATGCGTTCGGCAATGCGCGATGTGGTGCGTATGGGGACGGGGGCGCGTGCATACCGAGAGCTCAAGCGAGATGATATCGGGGGGAAAACCGGCACGACCAATGAGCAGCGGGATGCCTGGTTCAATGGCTTTGGCCCGGGTTGGGTCGCCACCGCCTGGGTGGGCTTCGATGACAATACGCCCCTGGGGCATCGGGAGGTGGGCGGTACTGCCGCCTTGCCGATCTGGGTGGATTTCATGCGCGCTATGTTGCCGCCCCCTACGAAAGCCCCGCATGTGCCGCCACCGGGCGTGGTGGAGGCCATGATTGATCCGACGACTGGCGAGCGCTTGCCGCCGGGGAGTAGTGGTGGGGTGCGAGAATATTTCGATGTCACCAAAGCGCCTGCGGACGCTTCGGAAATGAACAGTGCGCCCATCCCTACGCAGCAAGTGCCGCAGCATTTACTCAACGATTTGTTTTGAGGGGAATGAATGGCTGGTGGCCCTGCTCCGGTGTCGGTATTGCGTCTCGCTGCACGCGCGTGCGCGGAAGATGCCACCCTCGACCATGCCGCCGCCCTGCGCAAGGCGGCGGCGCGCCTCCAGTTGGCTTTGGATCCCCGTTTTACGACGGTGGATCATGAGCGACTGACCGCCGAGATTCGGCAGTACCAATTGGTATTTCGCCAGGAACAATCTGCAGCGCTGCGCCATTTGCGTGAAGAAGCGCTGCGCGCCATGGCGTTTTTCGCCGCGTTTTCGCCGCGTTTGGTCGGCGCCGTGCTCGCGGGCACCGCCGATCGCCAGTCCACGGTGACTCTGCATCTTTTCGCGGATCCGCCCGAGGCGGTATTGCATTTTTTGTACGAAAAGGAAATTCCGTTTCGTGAATCCGAGCGGCAATACCACTATCGCGGAGGACGAACCCAACGCGCCACCGTGGTGAGCACCGTCGCATTCGATGTGCCGTTTGACTTGGTTTTATTTGCCGTTTCCGCCATTCGCGAAGCACCGCTTGGTGCCGGTGGCGCGGTCATCCCCCGCGCCTCTGCGGCTAAACTGGCTGAATTGTTGGCGGACGAGGCCGACAAGACATAGCGCGGCTTCATGGTGCTGAATCCAGAGCGCAGGAATCAGGCTTGGTGGTAGCGGCGGCTCAGGCGGTGGACGGTGTCGATCAGAAAGCGCACGCGCTCAGGGTCGACATGCTGATGAATCCCGTGACCGAGGTTGAATACATGGCCATTGCCGTGGCCGAAGGCCGCCAGCACGCGCTCGACTTCCTGCTCGATCACGGATTCGGGTGCATACAGTACGCTCGGGTCAAGATTCCCTTGGAGCGCGACTCGATGGCCGACCTGCTGGCGAATCTGGCCAAGATCGCTCGTCCAGTCCACACCCATCGCATCGGCGCCAATGGCGGCGATATCTGCAGCCCAAGCGCCGCCGCCTTTCGTGAAGACGATCACCGGAACCCGCCGCCCGTCGTGTTCGCGAATCAAGCCCGCCACGATCTTCTCCATATATCGCAGAGAAAATTCGCGGTATTTGTCTGGCGAGAGTACCCCTCCCCAGGTGTCGAAGATCATCAGAGCCTGCGCTCCGCTATGCACTTGGGCGTTCAGGTAATCGGTCACCGCACGGCTGAGTTTGTCGAGCAGCAGATGTGCGCTCGCCGGATCGCTGTACATCAGCCCTTTAATGTGCGCGAACTCTTTGGTGCTTCCGCCTTCGACCATGTAGGTGGCGAGCGTCCACGGGCTGCCTGAAAAACCGATCAAGGGGACGCGGCCGTTCAGCGCAAGGCGAATGGTGTGCACGGCCTTCATCACATACCCCAGCTCGTCGTTCGGGTCGATGAGTGGCAGTTGTTCGATCTCGCGGCGCGTACGCAGGGGGCGCGCAAAAACCGGCCCCTCGCCGGCGGCAAACGATAGGCCGAGCCCCATGGCATCCGGGACGGTGAGAATGTCGGAAAACAGAATGGCGGCATCCAGATCGAACCGATCCAATGGTTGCAGGGTGACTTCGCAGGCCAGCTCGGCGGAGCGACACAGGCTCATGAAATCGCCCGCCTTGGCGCGGGTCGCGCGGTATTCCGGCAAGTACCGACCGGCCTGGCGCATGATCCATAGCGGGGTGTAATCCACGGGCTCGCGTAGGAGCGCGCGCAAGAAACGATCATTCGCTAAGGGAGCTGTACTCATGGGGATTTCCACTTGCGCCAGACGATGCTCGCTGGCGATCCGTCAGACGCTGAGATAATCCAGGATGCCGAACGCGGCATTCCGGCCTTCGAACACGGCCGTTACCACCAGATCGGAACCGCGCACCATGTCACCGCCCGCAAACACTTTGGGATTGGTCGTTTGGAACGCCGGTTTGCCCGGGGTTTGCGGCGCGATCACTCGGCCGCTGTCATCGGTCGCCACCCCAATTTCTTTCAGCCAAGCGGCCGGTGAAGGGCGAAAACCAAAGGCAATGAGGACGGTGTCCGCAGGGACAATGTGCTCAGAGTGGGGGACGACCTGCGGCACTCGGCGACCCCGGTTATCCGGTGCGCCGAGTTCGGTGCGGACGAAGCGAACGCCCGTGACTCTTCCGTTTTCCCCAATGATTTCGACGGGTTGGCGATTGAACAGGAATTCTGCGCCTTCTTCGCGGGCATTCATGACCTCGCGACGGGAGCCGGGCATATTTTCTTCATCGCGGCGATAGACGCAGGTCACCTTTTCGGCCTGTTGACGCAGGGAGGTGCGGGTGCAGTCCATCGCGGTGTCGCCGCCGCCGAGAATCACGACCTGCTGGCCGCGGACATCGACATAGGGTTCATGCCCGTGATAGCCCATCAGGTGGTTGATGTTGCCAATCAAGAAAGGCAGGGCTTCGTGGACTCCGATAAGATCTTCACCGGGAAAGCCGCCTTTCATGGCCGTGTATGTGCCCATGCCGAGGAAAACGGCGTCAAACTCTTCGAGCAACTGCCCGATCAAAATATCTTTGCCGACCGTGGTATTGAGCCGGAACTCGATGCCCATGCCTTCGAAAATTTCACGCCGGGTTTGCAGAACCTCTTTTTCCAGCTTGAATGGAGGAATGCCGAATGTGAGCAGGCCGCCAATTTGGGGATGGCGATCGAAGACGACGGCCTTGACGCCGTGGCGGGCGAGAATATCGGCACACCCCAAGCCAGCCGGACCGGCGCCAATGATGGCGACCCGTTTGTCGGTTGGGGTGACATGAGACATATCTGGACGCCACCCGAGTTTGAACGCCTCATCGGTGATGTATTTTTCAATCGAGCCAATGGTGACCGCGCCAAAGCCGTCATTGAGGGTGCAGGCGCCTTCGCACAGGCGGTCTTGCGGGCAGACGCGGCCACAAATTTCGGGTAGCGAGTTGGTTTTGTGCGACATTTCCGCTGCGGCGAGCAGGTTGCCTTCGGCGATCAGTTTGAGCCAGTTGGGGATGTAGTTGTGGACAGGGCACTTCCACTCACAGTAAGGGTTGCCGCATTCAAGGCAACGATCGGCCTGCTCGCCCGCTTTTTCTGGCGTGAACTGGCCGTAAATTTCCTTGAATTGATGAACGCGGGTGTCGGCGGCGGTTTTTTCCGGATCTTGCCGAGGAACATTCAGAAATTGGAAGTGGTCGCCCATAACAGCAATAACCTGCCTGATGCAGTGAGGAATATCGTCAGCGATCTAGGCCACGGATCAGGGCGGGTCACCGACGGGTTGGTTCAGTATATCGGTCTGTCGCAGACACGAGTGAAACTTTTATCGCGATCGTTGCGCGCGTGCGCTGCGTGGCAGGTCGCCCGATCAAGTGCTCGTCAGCGCTGCCTTCACCCATTGGCTAACCTGCGCCATGTCGGCTCGTCCGGCCAGCTTGCCGCGTACTGCGTTCATGACGGCCCCCATTTGGGCAACACCGGTTGCCCCAAGGACGGCAATTTCCGCTTGGATCACGGCACGAATCGAGGGTTCGTCCAGCGAAGCAGGTAGGTAGGATTCGATGATGACGAGTTCTGCCTGTTCGGCATCGACGAGGTCTTGCCGACCCGCGCTTTGAAACTGCGCAATCGACTCGCGCCGTTGCTTGGCCTGTTTAGTGAGTATGCCGAGCACATCCTCGTCGGAGAGGACGATACGCTCATCGACTTCTTTTTGCTTCAGGGCGGCGAGTAATAGCCGGATGACACCCAAGCGAGACTTGTCGCCTGACTTCATCGCGGTTTTCATGTCCTCGGTCAGCCGGGCTTTGATAGCGCTCATGGGCGGTTCCGATTCCACGCGCACAGGCGTGGATTAGTACAAGCGGATACGACGAGCCTGTTCTTTGAACAAGCGCTTTTGGTTGCGTTTTACGGCAGCCGCATTTTTGCGCTTGCGCTCGGTGGTCGGCTTTTCATAGAACTCGCGCTCGCGCAGTTCGCTGATGATTCCCGCTTTTTCGCATGAACGCTTGAAGCGACGAACCGCAACCTCGAAGGGCTCATTGTCTCGGACTCGTACTGAAGGCATGAAGGCAGTTATCCCGTAAGTTTTAGATTGAAAGCCCGCCCGCCGCGCTCAAATTTGCTGGGTCTCCCCTGCGCGACCGGCGTGAAAAGGGCTTGCATTATAAGGCGTTTGCCGAAGATCGCAAGTCAGAGATCGGGGATGTCGTTCTATAGGCTGCTCAGTGGCTCATACGCCCGGCGTTGCGTGCTGGCGTGTGCATACTCGCGTTTGCTGGATCCCGGATCTGTAAAGTGAGAGAGATGAATGCCGGACAGGTAGAGATACAGGTCGCGCGAAAATTCGTTCCATTTATTTTGTGCGAAGTTGCGCTTGTCCGGGCAGGCTTTTTCGAAGTGTTGCAGGCGATCGTCGCGGCAGCGATCGTCGATGGCGTCGAGAATGTCTGCGATGCTGATTTCATCGGCGGCCATGTTTAAGCGATAGCCGCCCCCGGGGCCCCGGGTGCCGATCACGAGGTCGGCTTGGCGCATCTTGGCAAACAGTTGTTCTAGGTAGGACAGCGATACGCCTTGAATCGCGGAGATTTCACTGAGGGAGATGGTTTGTTCTTCGCTGCTTCGATTGGCGAGATGAATGAGTGCAGTGACCGCGTGGCGGCACTTGGTGGTCAAGCGCATGACGAATTCCCCTGTTTTTTGGGTGGTTCAATATCGTTTTTTCATTTTTGTCTCCCAAAGAATAGCCGAGTGAATCGCTTGGGCATAGGAATTTTTTTAGTTTTGTAGCCTAAGGCGATCCAGTTGATCCGTCAGCCAAATTTTCAGTAGTTGGTTTTGCTCGAATTGTTTTTTTATACATAGGGTTATTTTGGACTCAAGGCATTGGTTCCGGCGCGCTTTGCTGATCAGTTCAGCGGTTCTTGCGTCGTGGCAGATGCGGATCTTGAGGCGAATCGGGCGCTGCTTCGCGTCAAGTTGTCGATGATCAGTAAAATGAATCTCTAATGTATGCCGTTCGGCTGAGCGCACCCGAGCGATGACATCCGCATGCCAGGGGCACTCATCCCCGGTTTTCAGCCGTTTTAGATCGCCGAATAGCCGACGGACGAGGATGTAGTTGTGTTCGTACAATTCCATCAGGGCAAGAAAATGGATTGGCTGAGTGGAGTGCAGGAATTGCTGGTTCATGTCATCAGGGGTTTGGCTTAATATGACTGGGCTGCAGCATCATAGGCTGGGCAGGGGTGGGTAAGGAGACGAAACGGATGATGTGGCGCCGTGGCTGGGTTCAATCATGGTTGATCTGTGTGGGCTGTGCAGGTTTTTTTTCTGCACACGCCGATGTGTATGTCATGCGGGATGCCAATGGCGTGGCGCATTTGACCAATGTCGTGCCGAAAAAGAACTCGGGTTATACCTTATTCCAGAAGAGCGCTTGGACCAAGCCCAAGGCGTGGCGTGACGGATTCCAGCTGGTGCCCAGGTTGGATGTGCACACCTACGATGATGAAATCAATTATTACGCGCGCCAGTATGGGGTTGATCCGACTTTGGTTCGCGCGGTGATGCACGCTGAAAGCGCGTTTAATCCGAATGCGGTTTCGTCTGCGGGGGCGGGGGGGTTGATGCAATTGATGCCACAAACCGCCGCCCGGTTTGGTGTGGCGGATCGGTTTAACCCGCAGCAGAACATCGCAGGGGGCGTAGCTTATCTGGCTTTTCTGCTGGATCTGTTTCACGGCGATCGGCGCCTGGCGGTGGCGGCCTACAATGCGGGTGAGGGGGCAGTGCAGAAATATGATGGCGTGCCACCGTACGATGAAACGCAGAACTATGTCGTGCGGGTGCTTGGCCTACAGCAAAAATATCAGGACAAGATGTCCGGCGGTGCTGCCGGAACCCCTTGAGCTTCTTGTTCCATGATGCCGGGATCAGGCGGCGGGTTGGATCAGCAGGCGTTTTCTCAGCTGAAAGAATGTTTGAAAGGTTTTCAACTGAATCAAGATAAACGGCAACATCAAGGTGAAATACGCGACTGAGCCGTTATCGATGACATGGCTGTGAACCAGGCCGACATGAATGAAAAACATCCCAAAGACGAATAGTGCAACCCCGGGGCAGATCAACGCGAAGCTGCCGGCATCTTTGATTTCGCCGCGCAGATAATGGTGGAAATACCCCAACCGTTGCATGACGATGTAGCCCAGCAAGCCAAACAGGATTTGCGCCGATAAAATGCTGGTGCTCAATACGAAGAGCGATCCGGCATTCAATGGGTTATCGAATCCGTGGTGCAAGCCATGTGTCAGCCGAATGGTGGTGATCCCCAGCAGGGTGAGAATGGGAATCATGATCCACAAACTCGGGCTGGCGGATTCGCGAATGCCGCTCGCCATCATCGAGCCAAACCCGTTGATGAGCTTAATCAGCAGCAACAAGCCCGTGGTGGTGAAAAAGAACAGGGAGAGCGCAATTGCGACCGCAATGGTGGCGGTGTTTTGCGACATGGCCGCCGGTGCCGCCAGGCCGACCGCGATCATCGAGAGCGCGAATAGGGAAATCATCGGAGACAGGCTGTTGTTATTGGTGAAGTCCACGCTTCCGCCAATCAGGATGCGGGCAAAGTAACGCAGCAGAATACGCAGAGCGGCAATCCCGATCGCCAGAAAAGCGGCAATGGCCAAAGGGAACAGCCATTCGACCACCTGCCACAGATGCGGGATGAAGAGCGCACCTAGCACGAATAACACATTTACAGACATGGCCAGGGTGAGGGGAATTGCCATCAGGCTGATTTCTGCATTGCTGTTAAGCAGGGTTTGGTAGGTGTCGGTGTTCCGGAAGTGCCGAAATTCCCGCAGATTCCACCATAGAAGCTGAAAGTGCCAAAAGGCAAACCAGGCAATCCCCATGAGTGCTGCGCCGACCAGGAGGTTTTGCCACCAAGCCTGTTGAGAGAGAAACGCCGCAAGGTGATGAAAAGTCACCAAAGGGGTATCGGGATGCGGCACTAAAAACATCAGATAAATGAAAAGAGAGACAGAAAGCCCGCCGGCACCGAGTGCGGCGAGGAAGTACAGGGGGGAAAACTGCGAGCCGAGGTGATGTTGCGGCATGAAGGGCTCCGGCGAGTAGAGGGATATGGTATTTATATCAATTTTCTATAAACTATCAATACTTTTATTGATAACTGATTTTCAAAGAAAATCTTTACAGGGTTTAGCCGTGCGTGCCTGAAGTTTATTGTCTGAAAAAAATTTCTGGTGGTGCGTGACGGAGAGATTCGTCAATCTATGCTCACCGCTTGGCCAAGGATTGGCGAGGGCGCCGCAAAAAGCAGAATCTTGCGGTGTGCTGATCCTGGTTGCGGCATCAAAAAAAATACCACCAGGAGAACCGCTTGATGAAATCTTTGTACCGAACCCTGTTGCGTCACACGCTGTTTACTGCGACCTCTTTTGCCTTGGGTGTGACAGCTCTGTCGGCGCAGGCTGAAAGTTTTATGGACGATGCCTGGGCCAAACAGGCCTGTGCGGCCTGGAACCAGAATGCGACGCTGACGACCGATTTGGGTGGGCAGGGTGGCTGGGTATCGAATAACGGCGGCAAAGGTTTCAAGGTATTGCAGATGTACCGTGATGGCTGCGGTGCGGCAAGCCGGATCGAGCTGCACATCGCGCCGAAGGATGGCAAAGCGCTGTGTGTGTATGGCGGCGCTGTTCAGACTGCCAAGCTGAATCCCGATGTCGATTATTTGATGCACGCGACGGATGCGGACTGGTCCTGCATGGGCAAAGGCTCCTGGGGCTGCGGTGCCATGGGTGCGATGATGTCCGGCAAGTTGCAGTTTTCCGGTCCGAAGATGGAAGCGGCAAATGTGATGGGGCCGTTCGGCGATTTCCTGTTGCTCACTGGCAAGGTGGGCGGTGAAATGACAACCTGCCCTGGGGGTGGGAAGGTCGCGGCGACCCAGTAAGTCGTCCGTCCCTTGGGCGGGTTAGGTCTCGTCCAGCGATAAAAAAGCCCCGAACAATTCGGGGCTTTTTACTGGCGGATCACGAGTGGCCGGCGGGCGCCGGCGCCTGAATCAGCCTTTATGGTAATCCCATACCACCTGGACTTCATTTTTCGAGCCCAAAATGACGGGTACGCGCTGGTGTAACTTGCTCGGTTTGATCGTCATGATGCGATCCGGGCCGGTGATGGCGAGGCCGCCGGCTTGTTCCACGATCATGGCCATGGGGTTTGCTTCGTACATCAAACGCAGTTTGCCGCCTTTGTCGCGGATTTTGCTGTCGATGGGGTACATGAAGATACCGCCCCGGGTGAGAATCCGGTGCACTTCGGCCACCATGGAGGCTACCCAGCGCATATTGAAATCTTTACCGCGCGGACCTTCTTTCCCGGCCAGGCATTCGTCGATGTAGCGTTTGACCGGGGCATCCCAGAAACGCTGGTTCGACATGTTGATGGCGAATTCTTTGGTGTCTTCCGGGATGGTGATGTTCGGGTGGGTCAGTTTGAACTCACCGATGTCCTGGTCGAGAGTAAAGCCGTGCACGCCGTGGCCGGTGGTGAGTACCATGATGGTCGAAGGACCATAAATGCAGTAGCCGGCCGCGACTTGTTCCGTGCCCGCCTGCAGGAAGTCTTTCTCGCTGGGGTTTTCTACCCCTTCCGGTGCGCGCAAGACAGAAAAGATCGTGCCGACAGTCACATTCACATCGATATTGGAGGAGCCATCCAGCGGATCATAGACGCAGAGATATTTGCCGCGTTGCAGTTGGGTGGGCAGGTGATACACCTCGTCCATTTCTTCGGAGGCCAGCGCAGCCACCTGTCCGCCGTACATCAGCGTATGCGTGAAGACATCGTTGGAGATGATGTCGAGTTTCTTCTGGGTTTCGCCTTGCACATTCTCGGTTTCTGCGGAGCCCAAAATGCCAATCAGGTTGCCCTTTTTGACTTGGCTGGCGATCACCTTGCAGGCGCTGACGATGTCGTTCATCAACAGGGTGAATTCACCTGTGGCGCCGGCGTGGTCGCGTTGGCGTTCGATCAGGCAGTGGGTCAGACTGGTGCCGATTTGCATTCGAAACTCCTTAAAATAACGAGGGAATTGCCATGAGGCGGTAAAAACTGCCCTGCATCATAACGATTCATGATAGCCGTCACAATTGCGGCGCTCGTTTGCTCAAGGAGTTAGGGGGTGATGAGGATGGCGCGGAATTTGTTGTACGCCCAATCCGGCGGGGTGACGGCCGTAATCAATGCCAGTGCCTGCGGGGTGATTGAGACCGCGCGCCGGCATCCGGATGCCTTTGCCCGCGTGTTCGCCGCCGAGGAGGGGATTCTCGGCGTGCTGCGGGAGTCGCTGCTGGATCTCTCGCAGGAATCGGCCTCGGAAATCGCCGCGTTGCGGCATACTCCGGGCGGTGCGTTTGGTTCGTGTCGTGCGGATTTGGGGGATCCCCAGCATCAGCGGGCGCAGTATGATCGGGTGCTTGCGGTATTGCGCGCGCATGACATTGGCACCTTTGTCTATAACGGCGGCGGCGGATCGATGCTGACCGCGGCCAATCTCGCCCGCTATGCCCGTTCGATGGGCGAGCCCTTGACCGTGATTGGTGTGCCGAAAACCATTGACAACGATCTGCCCCACACCGATACCAGTCCAGGGTTTGGTTCGGCCGCAAAATATATTGTGACCAGTGTGCGCGAAGCGGCGCTGGATCTTGCGTCCATGTCCGGCAGTTCGACCAAGGTGTTCATTACGGAAGTGATGGGTCGCCATGCCGGCTGGCTGGCGGCCGTGGCGGGGTTGGCCTTTTCATCGGATGACAGCCCGCTGTTGATCTTGCTGCCTGAGATCCGGTTTGACCGCAATGCCTTTGTGACGGCTTTGAAGCGGGTCGTTGAACGACATGGCTATGCTGTTGTGGTCGTGGCGGAAGGATTGTTGTGTGAAGATCAGTCCTTTTGCGCGCAGGCGGCGGTCAGTGAAATTTTTGGTCATGAACAGTTGGGCGGCATGGCGCCACAACTGGCGCAATTAACGCGCGCATTGGGATTGAAAACCCATTGGGCGGTATCGGATTATTTTCAGCGCTCGGCGCGTCATCTCGCCTCGCGGGTCGATGTTGAACAAGCGTACGCCTGTGGCGCCGCCGCCGTGCGTTACGCCATGGAGGGCATGACGGATGTGATGGTCGCCATCGAGCGCACGAGCGACGAACCCTATTTGTGGACGCTCAAGCCGGTGGCGCTGGATTCCGTGGCGGATGTCGAACTGTCGGTGCCGGCGGACTATATCCGCGCCGATGGATTCGGCATCACAGAGGCGGCACGGCGCTATTTGCTCCCGTTGATTCAGGGGGAAGATATTCCGCCATTCCGCCATGGGCTGCCGGTGTTTGCCGAATTGGCGCGGGTGCGCGTGCCGCCGCGTTTGCCGGGCTGGAGGGAATGAGTTTATTCCTGCGGATCCCGGGTCGGCGGCAGAATATCGTCGCGTGGACAAACAAGATGCAGAACGCTGGTGACCACCATAACACAAAAGATCCCAAGCAGCG
Source organism: Halothiobacillus sp. DCM-1 (assembly GCF_045689735.1). Classification (GTDB taxonomy): domain Bacteria; phylum Pseudomonadota; class Gammaproteobacteria; order Halothiobacillales; family Halothiobacillaceae; genus Halothiobacillus. Next base: position 1,709,672 of record NZ_CP142685.1, on the reverse strand, counting down.
CGCCACCGAGGACATCCGCCGGAAAATGCGCGCCAACGGCAATGCGTGACCAGGCGACCCAGAATGCCAGCCCGATCAGTCCCCATCGAATCGGCATGGCGGCACCGGGGCTGAGGCTGAAGAGCAGCAGAAATACGAAGGTACTGTGTCCTGAGGGGAAACTGTGATGAAGCTCGGGACGCCCGACCACATGCACCCAAGATTCACCCAGCGCGCTTAAGGGGCGCGGAAAGTCCAGTGCTGGTTTGAGTTGGGCGATGATCAGCCAACTTAGCAAATACGACCAAACAAATACCAAGAGTCGATCTGGTTTGATCCAAGCCGGTTTTCGGTAAGCAATCGTCAGCGCTACGGCGAGATACACCGGAAACCAGCGATGATCGCCTATGAAGGTGCCGGCTGCGGCAAGTGCATCTTTACCCGGCCATTGAGCGTGGTTCAACCACAGGAACAGGGCTTCGTTGGCACCATGCCATTGATAGAGCCAGGAGTCACGCAGTGCCGTGAGCGTCATGCCATGGCACTCAAGGCGAGCCCCCACAGGCCGATGCCTACTGCGGCGCTGCCCAGGCCGAGAAAGAACAGCCAGCGCCGACCGGTCAGTGCCGTGATGGATGCCAGCGAGATGGCGATCTGGAAGAAAATCATCGCAATTTCCAAGTGATGATGCGGGCGGTTGAGGCGCGCGGCTTCCTCATTGGCCTCGGTCGATTCTTTCTCCAGGCTGTTGGCGCGGGCTTTAATTTCGCCTTTTTGCGCCTCGTACTTGGCAATCTTGGCCTTGAAATCCGCCGTCTTTTCCGGTGAGGCCAAGACCAGCGCCATTTCCATCAAATGGGATTTCGTGCTGACCGCCTGATAGTAATTCCATTCATCCGTCGCCTTGGTTTTCTTCAGGACGGCATCATTCTTATAGAGCAAGACTTCGTTCATGAGGTTGCTGCCCTGATAACTCACCATCGCGCCCAGCGCGGCAAGAATGGCGGTGAAAATGGCAACCCACTGGTTGAGAGAGTGCTTCTTGGTTGTCGGTTCGCTGGCATGCTCATCGGCGTGCGCCGCGTGATGCACCGCATCGTCATGGGGGGCATGGGTGTGAAGGCCGTGACTCATAGGGGATAGCCGGTTCGTTGGGGGAAAGAGTGGGTTGGCATTCTAAAGTAACCAGCCACCCCATGAGGCGACATTTTCTGCAATTGGCGTGGCATCGTGGACGATAACGATCTTTCCAAGTCTTGGTTTGCCCGTTATCCTGCCGCTTCTTTTTTGCCAATCTCATGCGCGATTCGACCGGGAAGCCTGACCATGCAGCCCACTGATGACATCATTACCGTGCAAACGCCGCGGGTGATTGACAAGATCATCGCGCGACACTTTGAGCAACGCGGACATTTCCAGTTAATCCCGGAAGGCGATGAATCCTTTCAGGCGCCGGTGAGTATGGTGGCCAATGATCCAGAGCGTCGGCGGTTTCTGGTCGATCAACCGCCGGAGCTGGTGCGGCGTCATTTATCGCTGGCGCCTCGGGTGCGCGTTCAGGCACTGATTGATCAGTTGGTCTCTTGGTTCTATGTGGAGACGCTGCGCGAAAAGATCGAAGGGACGGATCGCTACTATGAATTGCCTTACCCCGCGATGCTCGAACGCTTGCAGCGCCGCAGCGTGTTCCGGGTGGGGATTCCGCCAGATATTACGGCCTCGATCGCCTTTGTGCAGCCAACGACCAGTACGGTTTGGCTGGGGCGGATTGATGATCTGTCGGCCGCCGGATGTGCCATGGCGCTCCGACCTGATCAGGCGATTGGGTTGGCTGAAGGGGTTCAGCTCGCGCCCGTGAAGATTCGCATTGAGGGGATGGTGGATCTTTCCGTGCAGATGATCATCCGCAACCAGCGTATCGTGGCCAAGGGGGAATGGATTTTCGGCGCGGAGTTCATGAACCTGTCGCCGCTTGATGCCCAGCAACTGGATCGGGCAGTGATGCGGTTGCAGCGGTTGATGCTGGGTTAAACCATCTGTTTCGCGGTGTGCGCCAGAAACGGTTTTTCTAATCAATGGATTGTGTTGTTTTCGCGTTGGGCGGTTCTTGCCCAAAACGAGGCGCGCTGATTCAATCTGCGCGCCCCTAGCGCTTAGCTCATGTGTCGTACAGACAGGGTTGTTCCCAGGATCTTGCGCTCGCCCGGCGCCACGCTGATGGTGTCGTCTGCGGCATTGACGGCTTCGACGCACACCATCACCCGCGATTCTTCCGGGCGCATCCCGGCGGGCACTTGTTCGTCCGGGTTCCAAACCACGGTGGAATGGCTGCCCTCTTTGGCGACGACAATCACGCGATTGAACTCGGTGTCCTCCACTTCGACGGTGTGGGTGGTGCCAAAGTAAATTCGATCCAGTGCCCCGCTGATGGTAATGACATCGTCTTGCGGGGTGCGGGCAAACCCATTGAGTTTGTCGAGATAAAAGCCGCCTTCGAGTCCGCGAATAATCACGCTGCGGGTGTCGCCAATATGCAGATAGGTATGCAGACCCTGGGTGATGCCGAGGGGGGCGTTGCCGGTGTTGTGGGTGACCAGTTGCACGCGCAATTCCTGGCCGATGTGCATCAGCACATCCAGTTCGAAAGCATGTGGCCAGATTGCACGGGTGTCCGGCGAATCGGTCAGGCGCCAGTGCAGGCTGAGGATGCCTTCCGTGCTGCGCTGGGCACCGATGAGCTGCCAATCCCGGGTGCGGACAAACCCGTGCGCCATGTTGAGAGTCGGGTGATTACCGAACCAGGGCCAGCAGATGGGTATGCCGCCACGAACCGATTTTCCTGTTTCATAGGTGGGCGCCTCGGCGCACCAAACGACCGCCTTCTGTTCGCTTTTGGGGCGCCATTCGATCAGTTGTGCCCCTTGCACCGCGATGCGCGCCTCGGCGAGTGGGGTGTCGATGATGGCGAGAACCAGGGCGTCTTGCTGAATGAAGCGCAGGCCGGCAACTTGGTCGAAACGGGTTTGGAGTTGGTTCAGGAGGGACATACGGGAATCATTCCTTGTTGATGAATCGGGAAAATTTAAGAGTCAGACGAAGCTAGCGAAGAACCAAGCCGGGGCAGCGGCTCAATGCCTCCGGCGACCGGGTTCACGAGGAAGCCCGCGCCTTTATTGAGCGGAATTTTGAAGCTCAACCGGAACCAGTCCGCAGGCGGCGCGTGCTGGATGCAAGTTCAGGTGTGCACCACGCTGTTCTGCTCGTTGCCGAAAGGCGTGGGGGTGTAGGCATCCGCCGCTTCGTCGTTCTGCCAGCGGGTGCCGTCCACGAGGTAGCGAAACTGGAAAGCTTGCTCAACGGGCAAATCCACCGTAATGCTGAAGCTGCCGTCTGTCTTGGCCTGTTTCAATGGGTGAGAATCTTCTGACCATTCGTTGAAGTCACCGACCAGCATCACTTGCTTTGCGCCCTGGGTAGCATGGGCGGGTAGGGTGAAGGTGACTTTGCATACGGGACGGGTTTTCAGGGGTTTTTTGGTGAGAGACATATCCATTTCTCCAGTTGATGCGACCAGGGGGCTGAGGCGACCAAAAGATCTGAGGGATCGAGACGATGCGCCCATCAATGATTCCGTTTTAACGCATTTGTCTGACAGAATCATCACAAAAAAACTGCAGTGAGGCAATGAACGGGGCGAAAGTGGTCGCTTGGTATTGGGTGGAAAAATTCCCTTTTTCCTCTGCGCGCGCCTTCAGATTTTTTTGGCGGTTGTTGCCTCGGTTTGCGCCAGGATTTGACGGATCAACCGACCCTCGTTAATCAGCCCGAGGGTGACGAACAGCAGGAGCAGCAAGATCAAGCCCCCGACGGTGAGAAACAGAATCGGCGCGATGACGGCGAGCAAAGTCAGCGTTGCGGAATCCGGTGAGGGCATCTGAACGAGCTGAATGACGGACTGGGGGTTGACGAGCAGCGGCTGCTTGATGAATACCCAGCCGTAAAACCCGAGCGTGAGCAGAGCCACGAGTCCAGCGATGGCGGGCCAGCGTCGAATGAAGCGTAAGCGGCGGGTCAGGATTTGTTGCTGTTGCGCGTCCATGAGAAACCCCTCAGTTTGCCGGATCAACCGCCGGTTACGGGGGGGAAGAAAGCGACCTCATCCCCCGGCTGAAGTGGATGATCGAAGCCGACATATTCATGATTCACTGCGGCCAGAATGTTTGCCGGTCGGGGGCTGGATGCAACTGCCTGCCAAGCATCGGCTACGGTGGCTGGGGTCTGTGCAAGCTGCACTTCTTCTTGATTGAAGCGTTCGCGGAGGCTGGCAAAAAATTTGATGGTGACCGTCATAGGCTCAGGAGATTCGGCTGGGCGGCTATGGTGAGCCACTCGGTATAAGATAGGCTCGACATTGTCTGCTAAAGTCGCCCGCATTTAAAGATGGTTCTGTCGTGGCACGAGCAGGGAGTTGAAAAAGGGCTTTCCTGCCCTTTTTCAACTCGGCGAACCGCGTCGCATGTCCGAACTAGCCTAGAAAGACCAATCACTTAGTGTGGTTGATCTTCGTGCAAGCCATCCATGGTTTGCCTTAACAGTCCGTTGAAAACAGTTTTTCAACGGACTGCTAGGCGGCGGCATTTTTCGTCTCAAATGAAGGCGGCTTTTGAGCAGGAGGCAGCAATGATTTGGGTTAAACGCATGCTATTGGCCGTGCTGTTGTTACTGGTTTTGTTGGTGATCGCCGCCGGGGTGTTTCTTGCGACGGTCAATCCAAATGATTACAAACAGCAGATTGCCGCGCTGGTGCAGGAAAAAACCGGCCGGATCGTGCAGTTCAATGGCCCGATTCATGTGAGCGTTTTCCCCTGGTTGGGGGTGCGGTTGGAATCGGTTGCGATGAGCAACGCGCCGGGGTTTTCTCCCGATCAGATGGTTGAGGCGAAAACGATCGAAGCCAAGGCGGCGTTCTGGCCACTGCTGAAGGGGCAGTTTGTCGTGGGCAAACTGGTGCTCGATGGGGCGGTGATCCATCTGGCCAGAAATCGCGCGGGTGTGACGAACTGGGCGGATTTGCTGGCACGCCCCGCATCGAAGGCGCCCCCGGTAACGGCAGCCGCATCGCCGTCGGCTCCTTCTGCACTGGCGTTGACGGTGGGTGGGGTCGAGATTCGTCATGCGACGCTGGATTGGCAGGATGCGGCGACCGGGCAGCAGGTGGCGATTTCATCCTTGGATGCGATGGTCGGTGCGTTGGCTCCGGGGGCGGTGACGCCCGTATCGTTGCAGGCGGACTATCGTCTGGTGGCGGCGAAATTGGGGGAATTGGGCGGTTCGGTGCGCCTGTCCGCGCAGGTTTCCCTGCCCGGCGGGGCTGAACTGCGGGCGGATCAAGTCTCGGTGGATGCGGCCTTGAATCAGGTGGGCGGTGCCTATCCGGCGCAGCTGCCTCGGGTTGTACAACTGCAATGGCAAAGCCCGTCGATGACGGTGGACTGGCTGAAGACCTTGGCTCGCGTGCCGCAATTTACCCTGGATGCCAGTTTTGAGCGCGGGTTCGGTTTGACGCGGGTCAGTGCTCAGCTCAGCGGTGAGGTGCAGGCTGACTGGGGCGGGGGGCAGTACATTGCCCGTGGTTTAAAAGTCAATGGCGTCATTCAGGGGCTGGCAACCCACACGGGAGAAATCAATCTGGCCGCGCAGGGCGCTGCCCTGGTCGATTGGCCCGCAGGTAAGGCTTCATTGAGCAATTGGCAGATCCGTTCCTCGCCGCTGTCGGTGACGACTTCGCTGACGATGACCGGGTTCGGTGGCGCGCTGCATGTGGATGGCCCGGTGACGGTCGCGCCATTTAACCCGCGCGAACTGGCGGTTGCCTGGAAGTATCGTGTGCCGTCGATGGCCTCGGACAAGGCGCTGACCGAATGCGCACTGACGGGACAAGTCGCCATCACGCCCCAGCAGGCCATGCTGAATCAGCTCCAGTTCTCGCTGGATGGCCAAACCCTGACCGGGCAAATCGGCGTGGCCGATTTGGCCACAGGAAAATTGTGGGCTCGGTTGGCGGGCGGGGCATGGAATTTGTCTCCCTATCTGCCGCCGCCTTCGTCCTCCGAGAACAAGACGCCGGATAAGTCCGCCGGTGCCGAGGGTGCCCGGGAATCGTCGATTTCGCCGGTGGCCGTGAATCAGACACCCATCCCGTTGCCGGTCGAGCCCTTGCGCCGACTGAATCTGGATGCGCGGTTGGCGTTGGATAAGGTGGCTTTGCGCGATGTCACGCTGGGGCAATTTGTGCTGGCGGCGCAGACAGCGAACGGCCTGCTGCGGGTCACGCAGCTGGATTTCAACGCCTTCGACGGCGCGGTGAAAACTGCTGGGGCGCTGGATGTTCGCGCGGCGCAGCCGGCCTATCAATTGAATGTGACGGCCAACCACATTGCGTTGCAGCCGGCCTTGAAGGCCGTGATGCATGAAGATCGCCTGATGGGCACGGGGGATGTCAGCGCCGCGCTCACGAGTCAGGGTGGCACGGTCGGGCAGCTGCTAGAAAATCTGGGCGGGAATGGCCGTTTTTCATTGGCAAACGGCAAAGTCAAAGGGGTCGATCTCGGGTACATGCTCCGTGCGGCGCAAGCGCGTCTGCAGGGGGAGACGGCGCCGGTTCCGGCCGAGCAATCGACGGATTTTTCCAACCTTGGTGGCACTGTGCAGATCGCTCGGGGAATTGTTCGTAATGAGGATTTGACGGGCGCCTCGCCGCTGCTGCGGGTGGCGGGCAAAGGTTCGGTCGATCTGCCCCGGCAGGTGTTGGACTATCTCTTGAATGTGGTGGTGGTCAACACCGCAACCGGCCAAGGCGGCAAGGCGCTCGACAAACTCCGGCAATTGACGGTGCCGATCAAGATCACCGGAACATTCGCCCAGCCCAAATTTGGCATTGATATGGCTGCGGTCATGAAAGATCAGGCCAAGCAGCGTCTGGAAAACCGGGTGAATCAGGAACTCGACAAACGCTTGGGGCCGGGTGCGGCGCCGGTGCAAAATCTGCTGAAAGGGCTGGGGTTGTGACGGCGTCACCCGCGTTCGCGGATCGGCTGCTGCGCTGGTTCGATGCGCATGGCCGGCACGATCTGCCCTGGCAAAACCCGCGGACACCGTATCGGGTGTGGGTTTCGGAAATCATGCTGCAGCAAACCCAGGTTAACACCGTTAAAGCCTATTTCGAACGCTTCATGGCACGCTTCCCAACACTGGAGGCGCTGGCGGCGGCACCGCTGGATGCGGTGCTCGCCCAGTGGGCGGGTTTGGGCTACTACGCGCGTGCGCGGCATCTGCATGCGGCCGCCCGGGTGATGGTGGCGCAGGGGATTCCCGATACCCTAGCCTGCTGGTTGGCGCTGCCGGGCGTGGGGGCTTCGACGGCGGCGGCAATCATGGCGCAGGCTTTTGATGAGCCGGCGACGATTCTCGATGGCAATGTCAAACGGGTGATGGCGCGTCATGCCGGAATTGACACGCCGATCGAGCAGGCCGCGACCATCCATCGGCTATACGATTGCGCCCGAGCCTATACCCCGGCCTACCGCAGTGCCGATTACACCCAGGCCATCATGGATCTGGGGGCGACGCTGTGTACGCGCAGTCAGCCGCAATGTAGTGATTGTCCGGTGTCTGCCGACTGTGTCGCCTGGCAGGAAGGGCGGGTCGATGAATTGCCGGCACGCCGTGTTCGTCGATCATTGCCGGTGCGCACGACCACTTTTCTGGCCTTGTTTGATGCCGACGAGCGGATCTGGCTGACCCGCCGTCCGTCCGTTGGTCTATGGGGCGGATTGTGGTGCCTACCGGAGTGTCGGGTGAGCGCCGATCATGGTTTGCCTGCAGCAGGGGAATCCATATCGCCTGTCTGCGCGAACGCAACCGCTGCCGTGCCTTGGGCGCAGTTCGCCCACCGCTTTACGCATTTTGAATTGCGGGCATCCGTCCGGAAAACCACCAAGGCAGACTCGGTCGGTTTAGCCGACGATGGGGCTTGGTTCGAGGTAAACCGTTTGCTGGCTGCGCGGGATATCGGCTTGCCGAAACCGATTCAGACGCTATTGGCCGCGAATTTTCCGCCCAATGAATCGATTCATTGAAGCGCGGTTGCGGCCGGATTGAACTGGGTGAGAGGAGAAAAATGATGACTGAGCGCACCGTGTTCTGTGCCCGTTTGCAGTGTGAAGCCAAGGGGCTCAACAAGCCGCCCTATCCGGGCGCGCTGGGGCAGCGTATTTTTGAGCAGGTTTCCGAGGCGGCGTGGCTGGCCTGGCGCGGCCACCAGACGATGCTGATCAATGAATACCGCCTGTCGCCGATCGACCCCAAGGCGCGCAAATTCCTCGAAGAAGAAATGCAGAAATTCCTGTTCGGCGGCGGCGAGCTGGCCGCCGTGGCCGGATATGTGGCTCCGGCCTCTCCGGACTAATCGTTAGTTGGGTGATTTGGGGATGGCCTGGGGTTTTCGTTGAATGCCCGGGCGCCGCTGGCCGTGACTCGGGTGATGTGTCCGTCTTCGGCAAAGTGGAAGATGAGATGCGCGCTGCCTTGCGCGAGTTGCACCGACTCTCGAGGAAGGTGAAACGCCTGGGCGATCTCTTCCGCCCCGACGGGCTTGGGCGCGTTGCGCCGATCCATGCCACGAAAGCGCAGCCAGTTGTAAACGGCCCAGAAGACAAAGAGCAAACCGGCCAGCAGGATGATCAACGAATACAGTGTTAAGGTCGCAAGGGTTTTCCCGGGTTCTGCCAGCACGAAAATATCCAGCCGTTGATAACCAAACCACCAGGCCAGCAGCGCGCCCAGCGGGAGCAGCATATAAATCCACAGCGCCCAGCCCACGGTGGCGATTAGCGTCAGAACGCCCCGCTTGGCGACGGGAACCAGATCGTGCCGCTGAATGAGTTCCGGAATGCGCGGCCATTCGTCGGACGGGGTGCTTTGACTGTTTTGAGCCTGATTCATAGCTTACCGGCCTCGTTGGCATCATCCAGCGGTGCGCGAACTCCCCGGTCGGGGCTGGTCCAGCGCGCCCTCCGCTGGTGCCTTTTCAACAGAGTTTTGGGGACGGCGACGATCGTGGTGAGCCAGATTAGCAACCAAAACGCCAGTGGGTACCAGATGATCCAGAAGTAATTGCGCAGAAAGCGTTTCTTGGGTTCGTATCGCCGGTCGATATACATGCTGACCCCGAATTGCGCCAAGGCGGTGAGCCCAAGAATCACGCCGTTCCACTGGGGTAGTAAGGTATTAACCTGCCAGGCTGGCGGCAGGGGCATGACGAGGCCGATGAAATACAGCACGATGATCAGCAACATGACATACGCCCAGGTCACGGAGGCGAGATACTCCAGGGCAACCGCCCAAAACCGCCGCCGCCGCCAGATCAGCAAATTCCGACCATGTTTCAGAAGCACTTCCACCCCACCTTGCGCCCAGCGCAGGCGTTGGCGCCACAGCCCCTTGAAGGTTTCTGGCATGTAGATGTAGCACAGCGCATCGGGCTCGTAACGAATATCCCAATGATCCATCTGCAAGCGCCAGGAAATATCGATGTCTTCGGTGATCATGTGTTCAGACCAGTAACCGATCCGGTGCAGCGCGGTTCGGCGATACCCGGCGATGACGCCGGAAACAGTAAACAGCCGGCCATAGACTCGCTGGGCGCGTTTCATCAGCCCGATGATCGAGGAAAATTCGCCCACCTGCAGTTTGCCGAGCAGGGTGGAGCGGTTGATGATGCGCGGATTGCCCGTGACGGCGCCTACCCGTTGCCCGGTTGCGAAATGCGACATGATCCAGGCGACGGCCTTGGGATGCAGTAAGGCATCGCCATCAATGCACACGAGAAATTCATGTCGGGCGGCAATCGCGCCCGCGCGCAGCGCCATCGCCTTGCCCTGATTGGTGGCCAGGTGGATCACCCGCAAGCGGGGATGCTGGGCGGCTAGGGCATCGAGGAGCGCCCCGGTGCGATCGGACGAACCATCATTGATGGCAATGACTTCAAAGTCCGGGTATTCGGTTGCCAGCGCGTAATGAATCGTCTGGTGGAGGTTATCTTCCTCGTTGAAACAGGGGATCAGGATGCTCGCGGCGGGGTATTCGCGCACCGGCGGAGGGAATTCGGGGCCGAGATCATGTTTGTTCTCCCAGCGGTGGTAATACCACAGCCCGCCGATGATCCACATCCACGCCATGACCAATGGGTAGAAGAAGGCGTAAGCGAACAGCGCGTCCCGCAAGCTGCCGGTGCTGGCGATTATGACGGTCTGTACCGTGAGGATGAGAGATTCAATCATGGGGTTTTGGGTGCAAAAGCGGGGAAATCATTGAGGCTCATGCCCTCGTAGGTCGTCCTCAGTGGCGGATGGTTGCCCAGAAAATCATCCGGGTAGTAGGCTAGATTGACTCCGCCATGCCGGATCAATAGCTGCATCCAGGCTTTGAGGGTGTGGCCATCGATCCATTGATTGGTCGCCCAGTTTTTGGTTTGCAGTTCAAACACGACTTTTTTCAGCCCATCCGGATGCTGGGCAACCGCGGCAATCAGTTGTCTCAGCCAGGTTTCCGGCGCTTCGCTGGTGCCATCGAGATACGGCATGGCCATCAACGCCACGCGATCATAGGCCGCAATGAACGGGTCGAGCGCCTGGGCAAAACGGGCTTCGGCAGCGGGGTCGAGTACGACGCGAGCGTACAGATTGCGTGCCGTGTAAAACGGATTGCTGACATTGCTGTAATAACGCAGGCGTTGGGTGAGGGCTTTGCCGAAATCAATTAGCGCCTGAGTTTTTTCCCGTGGGCTGAGCGGCTGGCCGCTGAGTGGCCGATCGGTGCCGGGCCAACGCGCCTCGGGCATGGTCACGCTGGCATCTTCGTCTTCGGCGAGATACGCATCGTCGTGAAACAAAACGCCAAAAATGCCCGTGTTGTTTTTCCCCAAGTCGGCGTACAACTGGCCGATGAGGGCGAGGGATTCCGGCAGGAACGGGCTTAGGCGGGCATAGTCGCGCTGTGCCGGAACCCGCTCGCCTTGGGCATCTTTGATCTTGACGCTCAGGGCGGCCTGCTGTTTGGCGTCGGGCAGATGAAAGGCCAGCATCGGCATCCAGGCAAGCACCTGCACACCGGCGCGGGTTTGCAGTTGCCAGGCGACCCGGTTGAACAAATCGGCGCGCATCGGCAGCACGGTATTCGGGAAATAGACGGCGCTCGGCGTACCGGTGCCCTGGGGATCGGCAAAGGCTTGCAGATAGACCGTGCGGATTTTCAGCGCCAGGATTCGATCCAGCAGATGCCCGAGATTGATATCGGTTTGTTTGGGGTCGGGGTCGAAGATGTAGTCGAGATCGACTTGTACCGCGCGTTCCGGTTCCGGACGAGGCGTGATAGACGCGGACACCTGCGCTTCGACATCGACCGGCTGCGGATCATCACTCAGCAGTAGACGGCCGTAGCGTTTTGTAGATTCCATCGTGTTGTTGAGCGTGGCATCTCCGAGGCCAAACGAAATTCCGAGTCCCACGCTGGCGGCGATCTCGATCGCTTCCTGATTGGCCGCGCCATACGGCCAGACAATGCTGCGGGGGGTGCAGCCGGTGTGTTTCGCGATGAGCGCGCGGCTGTAGGTGAGATCGTCGAACAGCCGCCGGTGATATTCCGCATCGGTTTCGTAGCGTTTTAACGGTTTGAGGTACTGACGGGTAATGCAGGCTGGTTCCACATTGCCCTGCGGGTTGGCCAGAATCCCGTGGTGCTGGTCGTGGGTGTGCGAGGCATATTCGACCAGCCCGGACGCGTACATTTCGCGCAGTTGCGCCCAGGTGACAAAGTTTTTGGCACTAAATTCCTGCTTGCCTTCGTAATTGACCTTGAACGGCTCTTTGATGTTGCTGGCCGCTGCGGCCTGTGCCTGATCGATTTTCTCGCCTTCGGTCAGATTCGCGGCGCCGGCTACTTCGGCCTCGTAATTGATTTTTTTGCCTTCGGTGACGGCCGTGATCCAGCCGGTCTCGATGGCGAACAGCGCAGGGTAGCGATAGGCGAGGAGCAGGGGATAGACATGGGTATAGGCACTGGCCAGCCCGTCATCCCAAGAGAGCAGCACCGCGTTATCCGGCAAGGGGCGGGTTCCGGTGTGAGCATCGAGGATCTGTTGCAGGGAAACCGGATGCCAGTCGTTGGCCTTGATCCAGTCAAACAGTTGCGCCAGATGATCGGTACTGATGGCGTAAGGATCGGGATGAGCACCCAGTTCAGCAGGGGTGCGGACATCATGCATGCACAGCACGGCAAACTGCCCGCGCGGAATTTGCAGCGTAATCAGCGGCTGTCTGTCGAGGACGGCGGCCGCACCGGCTTCGCCAGGCGCCACAACACTCACGCAGAGCGAACCCAGCATTGAACGCAAAAAAGACCGACGATCCATCAAAACACGCCTCCAAATCCGATCAGTCCGTAGAGCCGTCCTTCTCGCCCCCCGTCATAGACATTGCTCCCCCAGCCGACGCCGTAGTGCAGATCCCAGGTTCGGCTGAGCTGCCATTTGTGTTCGTAGAACAGATCGACCGTGGGTGCCCCCCCAAAGCCATCTTGCCAGCCGTAGCCGGGGGAAATCTTGAAGTACTGAGTCAATGAGCGGTCGTAATGTCGCCAGGTGATCCACTGATGTTCCAGCCGGAGATTGATGCTCTGGCTATTGGCCGGATTGAAATAATCGCCGCCGGGCTGGGTGTTGTGTTCGGCAAACAGATCGACCCCGAGGCTGGTGATGTGGTGCGGGCTCGCCCAGACGCGCTGGGTGGCGCCGGCGGAGAAGTCGATGCGTTTGTTGCCATCGGAAATGTCCAGCGCGGACAACCCGACATAGGCTTCGCGCGATTCACTTTGCCGCCAGATGACATTGGCGGTGACGGATTTACCGCTATAGCCCGCCCGCTTGGCGCGCAACGGCGTCTGGATCGAATAGGTATCGGCCGTGAGGCGGTATTGCCACTGATCGTCGAGCCATTGTGACCAGCCTAGACTGAGGCCAACATGCTGTCCCGTCAGCTGGTCATTCGAAAGCATTGTCCAGAAGTGCCGACGATCATGTTGCCATTCGGCGCCAATCCCGAGGCGATTGAAGCTGATCGGCCCCTCGTCATAACTTGACCAGATCCAGTGATGCTGGATGAATCCGCGCCAATTGCCGATCCAGGGGCTGTTCAGACGGGTGAGCCATTCCTGATCACGGTTGCCGGTGACGGGGTTGGCGACGGTGCTGTTGCCCCGGCTTTTCCCGGTGGTGTATTCAGAACTGATCGAAGGGTCGCGGCGATCCTGCCAGGCCAGCCATTGTTTTTTGATGGACTGATCTTTGGGGAATAGTGCATACAGCTCGTTGATTTCTGTCCCCCAGCGGGCATTCCAGCCCAGATCCCGATAATTTTGCGCCAGATTCAGCCGGGTGCCCTGCGACTGTGGGGAATAGGCTTGCGCGAGTTGCGTGGTTTTCAGGGATTGTTCGGGCCAGCCGCGCCAGTTTTCCAGCGTAGCCAAGGTGTTGATGCTGCCGGTGTTGAAGGGCGCGGCATTCATCAGCGCCCGACCGCGTTGTTCGGCCAAGGCGGGGTCATTGCGATAGGCCGGATCCATGACCCAGGCCTGATCAATATCCATGCGTTCCCAGTTGGGTGAACGGACGGTGCCGCGTTCCCATTCTGGGGTGACGCGATGAAGCGTTTGCAACAAAGCCTCTCCTTTCGCGTAGTCCTCCGCATCCAAGTAGGCGTAGTACAGGCTGAGATAAACCGCGACATCGGATCCGGGATTTTGCTGCACCACACTTTCTAGCAGGCGAATTGCCTCTTGCGGCTGTTTTTCGGCATCGTAGGCTTCGGCTGCGGCGGTGCGGACATAGGCTGGGATGTCGCGCAAGGTTTGCTCGGATGCGGTGCGTGGGGCTTGCGGTAACGCCTCAAACTCGGCAATGGCCTGCTTCCATAACCGTAACTCGCGCAGCACGAAAATTTCGTCGTAGCGGGTGGACAGTTGCAGCCGAGGATTATCGGCAAAGGCGATTCGATTGGCTTGCAGCTGCTTGAGCGCGTTTTGCAGCGGAATATCGCGTTCGGCAAAACGGTGCGCCCGATCCAGCCGTTTGCGTTCATCGTACGCCGCGCGGACGGTTTCCGTGACCACCGACGCCTGGAGCTGCTGCCGTTCCGGGTGGCTGAACCAGTCCCGATGCTTCAGCGCCAGCTGCTCCGCCTTGAACGCGGCATGCAGGGCGGATAACGAAAAAACTTGCTCGCGAATCGCCCAACGATTGTTGGGATCAGCCTGCAGCGCCTGATCAGTCAGCCGGATGGCCGTTTCTGGCCGCCCAGCGAGCCGGTACACATAAGCCATATTGGCTAGGTTGGTGGGGGTCAGCCCAGGCATCTGCGCATCAGGCAGTGCTGCAATGGCGGCGGGAAACTGCCCTCCTTCGGCCAGAATCATGGCATAGAGAATTTTGCCCTCCGTTGGCAGGCTAGTGGCACTAGGGGCAAGAACGGCGGCCGCGCGGTCAAACTGTTTTTCATCGCGCAGTGCCTGCGCCCAATCCATCCAGGCGTAGTTGGGGATATCGAGGGGATTTTTGTGCGCGGTGAGCTGGCTGATGGCTTGGTTCTGACCGGCGCGACGCAATAACACGATGAGATCGGCGGTAATCCAGGGGTCTGTCGGATGGGCGGCGGCCAACGCTTGCAACCGTTGGATGCCCGCGCTGATCTGGCCGGATTTCGCGAGATCAACCGCCTGCCAGCGTTGCTGTTGCAGCGCCGGGAGATCGGGGGGGATAACGGGCAACGCGAATGCCGTGTCGAGGCTGAGCAGGCCAAGGCATCCAATCAGAAAACCCAGCTGCGCCCGCGGTAAGCGGCGAATGGAAGGTTTTATGCGATTCACCCCTCGCCGCGTCAAAATTTGACAGTAATTTTTCATGGACTGGTTAAAAATTGACAAGAATTAATAAATTTCTAATGAAATAACGGCGTGGTGAAGAAAACGCCGACTATAAAGCAGACATTGTGCCAATTGCATTCTGCGCTGCGGTCGAGGTTGAATGAATCTTAATGCTTCAAGAAAAATAAAAAACCTCGCATTTGGCGAGGTTTGTGCGCAAAACTGCAGAGATTCTGCAGTTGATCTGATCAGGTCACTCGGCTTTTGCAGTGGCACTTGCGGGCGTACACGCGTAGTAATCGGCCAGTCGCTGGATTTCCGCGTCGGTCAGCGGTTTGGCAAACTGGCTCATCCCATGGGCAACATCGTTGTGCCGTTGGCCGTCGCGAAACAGCCGCATCGTACGGATGAAGTAGTCTTTGGGCATGCCGCGTAGTGCCGTGGTTTCATTGATGCCGCCTTGGCCATTGGCGCCGTGGCAGGCGGCACAGGGGGTGATCAGACGCTTGGGGTCACCCGCCGTGACGAGGCTCGGTGCCGGTTTCGGTAATCCCTGCGGGCAGGGCTGGGGCTGAGCCGCATAAAACGCGGCCAGATCGGCCATTTGCTGACGGTCGAGCATTTGGGCGACCACGAACATCACATGCCCGCGCGCATCTTCCTGACGCAGGCCGGATTGATAATCCAGTAGTTGTTTGTAGGTGTAGGCAGCCGGTTGACCCGCGAGCGATGGCCAGTTATCGGTCATCGATT
This sequence comes from Halothiobacillus sp. DCM-1, assembly GCF_045689735.1. Taxonomy (GTDB): domain Bacteria; phylum Pseudomonadota; class Gammaproteobacteria; order Halothiobacillales; family Halothiobacillaceae; genus Halothiobacillus. Next base: position 1,693,967 of record NZ_CP142685.1, on the reverse strand, counting down.
CGCCTTTGATGCCGTGGCAGGAAGCGCAAAACAGGCTGGTGTGCAGCTTTTCGCCCGCGTTGACATCGCCCTTGGGCATGTTCTTCATGCTGTCGTGCCAGCTGGCGGGCGTCCAGTGAACCGTGGCGTTCGGGTCGTGGCCACTGGCGGCGGCACTGCTCAGCACGCCAAGACTGAGGGCGAGGGCCAGAAGTGATTTATTCATGTCGTGCTCCTTGAATAGGGGGCGCCTGGGTGTTGGCGCCCGAATCGTTTAGCCGGTGTAGGCGACCCACAGGCCGATGGCAAAGTACTGGATGATCCAGATGGCCAGCGTGGCAATGCCCAATGTGCCCATGCGGTTCACTAGCGGCGAGGCGACATACATGCCTTTGGTTTGTCCCGCTTTCCAGCTCACGGTGAGCAAGTAGGCGATAACGCTGCCACCGATCAGGGCAAAGGTGAGGAAGAACAGCAAGGTGCTGTACCAATCCATATGCAGTTTGTAGTCAAACGGGTTGTAGCCGTGTACGCCAAACAGCGTGGTCCAGCGCAGCATTTCCCGCAGCAGGCCGAGCACGATCAGCGCCACGGCACCCACGGCAAAGGGCACGAAGCCATAAATGCCCTGATCGAGTTTTTTGCCCAGCAGGATCGGGGTGGCCACGGCCAAGAGCAGCGCGGCCACGGTGAGCATCGGCCAGAGGCTGGTGGCGAAGGACTGCACATTGTTCGGCAGGGTTAGCATCCAGCCGACAAACAAACCCAGTGCCAGCACGCCGCCGATGCTGGTCAGCCGCAGGGCAAGGCCACGGACGAAGTCGAGATAACCAACATCTTCCTGGCTGCGGCCTTGCAGGTAGCGGCGGTATGCCAGCAACCACAGTCCGATGACCGGGAGGGAAAGGCTGATAAAAAACCCAAACCGCCAGAAGTTGTATTCATGCAAGGCACGGCCGGAGGCGTCCACGACGCCATTCGGCGCATACCACTGCATCCATTTTTCGGGGTGGAGCATTTGCACCGACAAGGCGTGCATGATGAATCCGACCAGCAAAAACAGGGCGATGGCTGCAATCATTGCGCCCGGGCAGCGGGTTTTGGGCGTTTGTACCATCTTGCTGTTCAGACCGTAAAACGCGAATAGCGCCAGACTGCCGAGAATTAACACCGCGATAAAGGCAATCACCCACCAAGCGGAGAGTACATTCGAGGTGTACCAGAACGGATCGTAGATGACCTGCACGAACAGCAGCGGGGCGACGCCCAGTACGATGGCGACCGAGACCGCAATTTTCGCCGTGCCGACCATGGCGTCCGCCAGACGGCGCCAGTGGGCGTTTTTATTGAGGGCACCCACCAGGGTGAGCCCTGAGGCGCCGAGCAAGACATGCACCGCAGCGATATGCAGCGCCCAGGTCAGTACGCCGAGAATCAAGAAAATGATCGGATGTGCGGGCACGCCCAGCGGGTCGCGCAGCGCATACAGCATGGCAGTATCCATGGCTTACTCCTGTGCAGTGTTCAGTGAGGCCGGGGCAGCGAACGAGGTGGTCAGCGGGGCTGTGGCACCTTCGGTTTGCCGGGCGGCACGGGTTTTTTCATCGACGAAGCGGGCAACCACGCTCGGATCCGCCAGGCTGGCGAGATACAGCGCCAGTGCTTCGGCTTCTTTGTCCTGCAGCGGGATGCGCGGCATGTAACTGGTGTTGCCGGTGGCAAGCGCGCCGAGCAGATAGGTTTTGATCTTTTCGACATCCGTGTTGCCGCCAAAATGCCGGGCAATCGGGCGAATCCCGGTCGGGGAGAGGGAATGGCAGTTACTGCAGGCGGTGATCGCCAGCGTGCGCCCCACTTCGGCGGCATTTTGCGGGGTGATTTCCCTTTGCCCGGCCGGCCAGAATACGCTGGCATGCGTGAAGCCGACTTTGTCCAGCGTGGGCAGTTCCGATTGAACCGTCATCCCCGGCACATCTTTGGCAATCACCTGATTCGAATACATGTATTCGCCCGCGACAAACGGTTTACGCGCCGATTCACGAATCGTTTCGCCCGGGAACAGGCCGAGGATGAGAATCGCGAGGGTGGCGGTGCCCGCGATGCTCGCCGTGAGCATGCGCGGTTTGATCAGGGTAAACAGGAAATACACAACGGTGGCCATCAGTACCGTCAAAATGGCGGTGTTGAAATACCCCGGAATGCGGTTTTCCATCACGATTTGCGCTTGCGCGGGCAGGGTGCTCAGGTACCAAGGGTACAGCGCCATGCCAACCACGGCGGAGACAATCCCCAGTACCGCCAGGCGGCGTGCCAGCCAGGTCTTGAAGACCGGGTCTTTCAGGCCAGCCACGACGATGCCGCCGACCACGGCCGTGATGGTGAACATGAACGCGATGCGGATACTGAGCTGCGCGAAGGTGTTGTCACCATAGAAACCGAGCAGGTAACCACCCTGGGTGAACCACTCGGGCCGACCCGGTTCCATCATGAACGACAGAATCCCGACAATCGCCAGCATGGTGGCGAACGAGGCTAGGCCAAAGGTGATGGCAATGCGCAGATAGGTGCCCTTATCGACCTTGCCCGCGAGGTACACCATCATGTACACGCCGATGACTTCGATCACGAAGAACACCCATTCAGTCGCCCATTTCCATACAAAGTTATGGATCAACGCAGAAATGCCGCGCGGGCTGCCCACGGTGGTGGAGTACCAGATGCCGGGGCCGGTGATCGAGCCGAGGATGTACGAAAACACCAGCAGGAACAGGCCGTATTTCTTGATGAAATCGAGCAGTTCGGGGCGATCGTCCCGATAGCCGATATAAGCCAAGTAAGTGAATAGCAGCGCGGCGCCGACCGCCGTGTGCGAGAACAGCACATGGATGGTGGCAATCAGGCCGATGACCCAACCACTGCCGATGCCTGGTTCGTACCAGGTGGGATATAAGCCAATCAGATCCACAGTCAGACCCTCCTCGTTATTTTTTAATCTATCTGAGCCAAGGGGCGGCACCCCACCCCGGTGTCGGCGCAAACATCTGCTGCGGCGGTACCCGCGCCGCGTGCCCGCTGGGACGGGCGGGTTCTGCTTTACGCAAAAATGTCTTGGGTGAAGCTGTCCATCCAGGCGTGCAGATACACTGCCGAGAGACGGTATTGCGCCTCGGAGGCATTGAACGGCAGATACCGGGGCTGATCGGCGCGCTTCAAGATCCCTTGTGCGTTCTGGCGGAAGACATCAGCGACGAACATGCCGTAGTCCGAACGACCGGCCAGGGCGTAGCAGGTATTCTGCAGAACCGGTGCGATCGGTTCCTGCCCCGCCAGCAGTGCCTTGATTTGCAGCGCAACGACTTTCGCCTGACTGTTGGCCGAATAACCAGATTTCGGCATATCGCCCGCGATGCAGGCATCCCCGATGACATGCACACGGGGTTGTTTGGTCGATTCGAAGGTTTTCATATCGACCGGACACCAGCCAGAGGCATCGGCCAGCCCGAGATCCAGCGCAATCTGGCCGGCTTTGAGCGGCGGAATCAGGTTGATCATGTCCGCTTTGATGACGCCCTTTTCGGTCTCCACCGTTTTGTTGACCGCATCGACCTTTACGACCCGGCCGCCTTCTTCGGCCATGACCCATTCAATCACGCCGGGCTGGTCATACTTCTTGAAGGTGGCCAGTTGTTCGGCCGTGTAATTTTTCTCGAACGGCTTGGGCAGATTCATGCCATACAGTCGATTCCAGGCTTGCAGCATGGTGACATCGGTGGTGAAGCCGTTTTTCGGATCGAGAATGAGGACGCGCGGATGCTTGTCGCCGCGATCGAGCAAGTGCTGGGCAATCAGGCCGGCGCGCTCATAGGGGCCAGGCGGGCAACGGTATGGGTTCGGCGGCGGCACAATGACGACCGTGCCATTGACCGGAACGGCATCCAATTGCTTCTTCAGCGCCAGCAGTTGGTCGCCTGCATTCCAGCCGTGTGGGATGAGCTGCTGGGCTTCCGGGGATTCCATGCCCGGGACTTTGCTGTAATCGAAGGAAATGCCGGGCGAAACGACCAGCCGGTCATACACGAGTTTTTGTCCGCCCTCCGTGGAGACCGTGCGGGTGGCAAAATCGACCCCGTTGACGGTATCGAAAACAAACTGTACCCCGTGTTTCTTTTGCAGCGCGTCATAAGAAATCGTGATGGCATCCATGTCGACATTGCCCACGATAACTTCACTCGAGCCATAAGGCCGCTGGTATTGGCGATTGCGCTCGATGATCGTCACCTTCACCTCGGGCGCGTACAGGCGCAGGTATTTGGCGAATGTGGCGCCGCCAACGCCGCCGCCGATCACGACGACATGCGCTGTTTCCGCAGCGCGGACTTGCCCCATGTTCAGGCCAACCGTGGCAGCGCCAGCGGTGAGTTGTAAAAAACGACGACGGTTAAGATTGGAATGGGATTTCATCTCGCACCTCATTGCGCCTGAACTTTGGGGAATTGCGCGAAATAAGCGGCCATGGCCTGGATTTCTTCTGCGCTGAACGAGCGTGCCAAGGGACTCATCAGGGTGGAGGGACGAGTGCCGTCCGCGAAAGCTTTCATCGCGCGAATAAATTGTCCTTCTGGCATGCCGGCCAGAGGCATGAAAGCGGTGCCTTGTACGGCGCCTTGGGTGCCATGGCAGCCGCCGCAGGTCTGCGCCATCATGATCGTTGCGGGTGCTTGGGCTGCCTTGTCTTCCTGGGCGAAGGCGGTTGAGCTGAGCGCGAGGCTGAATGCAGCCGCCAACGCTTTGTACCTGGTTGATTTCATTTGTATAAAACTCCTCACAGCGTGTCGAGCAAAGCGAACCGGGACTGGGGAAGCGCACAAAAGTCGCGCGGAAAGTGACGGATTTCGGCAGTCACAGGTCTGGTTGGTATTATAGATAAGAATTTCTTATGTATATAGTTGAAATAAATATATCTATTCCCTTGGCTAATCGATCATCCATAAAACTAATAGATGATCTGCTCAGGCGGCTCGGCGCGAAAAAAAGAAAACCCCGTGAGAACGGGGTTGGTGGTTTGCTGCAAGGGGCGCAGGTTCGGCATGTTTCAGCCGGAGGATCAATCGTCCGGCGGGTCGAGCAGAACGATTCCGTCTGAATTAGAAGGGGTCAGTCCAGCGGCGGTAGATCGTGGTCGTGCGTCTGGCTTGTTTTCGGCATGTGTTGGCTGATTTGGCTGGCGGAGGCGCGCAACTCATCCTTTGCGCCACCGAAGTTCATCCGCCATTCGAGGTTGGCGCGGCTGTCGGCATTTTTCAGGGCTTCTTCGCGGTCGATGCGGCCGGCTTTCCACAGGCTGTGGAGTGACATATCGAAGGTTTGCGAGCCTTCCAGCTCGTTTTTCTCCATGGCGTCCTTCATGGCGTCAATCTCACCGCGTTTGATCAGATCGGCAATAAAGGGCGTATTGAGCATGATTTCTACCGCCGGCACCCGCATGCCTTGCGTGCCGATCACGAGGCGCTGGGAAATGATGGCCTTGAGGTTGAGCGACAAATCCATCAGCAGCTGATCTCGTCCTTCTGCTGGGAAAAAGCGGATGATCCGATCCAGCGCCTGATGCGCATTGGTCGCGTGCAGGGTGCTGATGCACAGATGCCCGGTGTCCGCATAGGCCAGGGCGTGTTCCATCGTATCCCGATCCCGCACCTCGCCGATCATGATGACATCGGGCGCTTCACGCAGTGCCTCTTTCAACGCAGCGGCGTAACTGTGGGTGTCCACCCCGACCTCGCGTTGGTTGACGATGGAGTTGCGGTGCTTGAAGGCAAATTCCATCGGATCTTCGATGGTGAGAATGTGCCCTGGGCGGGCTTCGGCGCGATAATCGATCATTGCGGCGAGGGTGGTGGACTTGCCCGAACCGGTCGCGCCGACAATCAGAATCAGGCCGCGCCGTTCTTCGATGAGTTTTTCGAGCACATTCGGCAGGCTTAAGTCCGAGATGCGTGGAATTTCACTTTTGATGAAGCGGATCACCATCGCCCATTCGCCGCGTTGCATGAAGATATTAACGCGAAAGCGGCCGAGGGTTGGCCGGCTCAAGGCGAGGTTCAGCTCCATGTCCCGATAAAAGCGGTCGGTTTGTTCCGGGCTGAGGATGGATTTGACGAGGTCTTCGACCTGTCCGGGACGGAGTCGGTCTTTGCCAATAAAGCGCAGTTCACCCTGGATTTTGACCGCAGGGAGCGCGCCGGTACTGAAATACAGATCCGAACCTTCTTTTTCGGCCAGAAGTTTGAGGTAGGGGTCGAGCGGGGCGTCTTGACTCATGTCAGTTCCATTGAGAGTGGGGGCGGTGCGGCGGGAGATCGGTTACTCGTCGTCTTTCTCGATCCGCAAACCATCATCGGTTTCCATCATGTTTTTCGGCAGGCCGCGTTTACTGTTGAGTTTGATCGACAGGCGCAGATCATTTTGCGAATCAGCATTACGAAGGGCTTCCTGATAGCTGACCAGCCCCTGATCGTATAGATCCAACAGGGCTTGGTCGAAGGTTTGCATGCCGTGCTCACGCGAGCGTTTCATAACCTCTTTGATTTCGTGTACATCGCCCTTAAAAATCAAATCGCCGATCAACGGGGTGTTGATCAGCACTTCGACCGCCGGCACGCGCCCACTGCCTTCTTCCTTGCGGAGCAGCCGCTGCGACACGACCGCCTTGAGGTTGAGCGAGAGATCCATCAACAGCTGATGCCGCCGTTCTTCGGGGAAAAAGTTGATGATCCGGTCGAGTGCCTGGTTGGTGTTGTTGGCGTGCAGGGTCGCAAGGCACAAGTGGCCGGTTTCGGCGAAGGCAATGGCGTGATCCATGGTTTCGCGTTCACGAATCTCGCCAATCAGGATGACATCGGGTGCTTGCCGCAGGGTGTTTTTCAGCGCGGACTCGAAGGTTTCCGTATCCACGCCGACTTCACGCTGCGTGACCAGGCACTTTTTATGGCGATGCACATACTCGATCGGGTCTTCGATGGTGACGATGTGCCCGGCAGAGTTTTCATTGCGGTAATCGAGCATTGCCGCCAGTGAGGTGGATTTTCCTGAGCTGGTCGCGCCGACGAAAATCACCAGACCGCGCTTGGTCATGGCGATATCTTCGAGCACTTTGGGCAAGAGCAGCTCGTCGAATTTGGGCACATCCGAACGAATCATCCGCAACACCATGCCGACGCTGCCGCGCTGCATGAAGGCATTCACGCGAAAACGCGCCACGCCGGGCAGGGAGATGGCGAAGTTGGCCTCACGGGTTTCTTCAAATGCGGCCACCTGTTTGTCATTCATGATCGACCGAACCAGCATCTGGGTATGGTTAGTCGAGAGTGCCTGCTCAGTGAGCTGGGTGATTTCGCCATTGATTTTGGCGGAAGGGGGCGCGCCGACGGTGACAAATAAATCCGAGGCATTCAGGTCTACGGCCTTGCGCAGAAGGCCTTGAACATAGTTGGCGGCTTGCTGACGATCCATTCGTGCAATTCCCTCGTGTGCGTCGCGCGGAAAACTGGGATGGCCACCGTGGCTCGGCGGCCGGTGAATCAGGCGAAATCGGCTTTGTTTTGCGCCCGTGCCCGTGCATCTTCACGGGAAATAATCCCGCGCTTCATCAACTGCAACAGGTTCTGATCCAGGGTTTGCATGCCCTGTGTCTGGCCGGTTTGGATGGCGGAATACATCTGGGCGATCTTGTTTTCGCGGATCAGGTTGCGAATGGCGGGGGTGCCCAGCATGATTTCGTGCGCGGCCACCCGCCCGCCGCCGATCTTCTTGAGCAGGGTTTGCGAGATGACGGCGCGCAGGGATTCCGAGAGCATCGAGCGAACCATGTCTTTTTCGGCCGCGGGGAAGACATCGACGACCCGGTCGATCGTCTTGGCCGCCGAACTGGTGTGCAGGGTGGCGAACACTAGGTGGCCAGTTTCTGCGGCGGTCAGCGCCAGGCGAATGGTTTCAAGATCGCGCAATTCGCCGACCAGGATGACATCCGGATCCTCCCGCAGAGCGGAGCGCAGCGCAGCGTTGAAGCTGTGGGTGTCGCGATGGACTTCGCGTTGGTTGATCAGGCATTTTTTGCTCTGATGGACGAATTCGATCGGGTCTTCAATGGTCAGAATGTGGTCATTCCGATTGTCATTGATGTGGTTGATCATCGCGGCCAGGGTGGTGGACTTGCCCGAGCCGGTCGGGCCGGTCACCAGCACGATGCCGCGCGGGAACATGCACAGCTCTTTGAACACATTGGGTGCGGCGAGCTGCTCTAAGGAGAGCACTTCGCTCGGAATCGTACGGAAAACGGCGGCCGCGCCCCGGTTCTGGTTATACGCATTCACCCGGAAGCGGGCGAGGCCGGGGAGCTCGAAGGAAAAATCCACTTCGAGGTTGTCTTCATATTCCTTCCGCTGTTTGTCGTTCATGATGTCATACACCATGGCGTGCACTTCTTTATGCTCCATCACCGGGAAATTGATCCGGCGAATATCCCCATCGACCCGCACGCGAGGCGGTTCGTTGGCGGAAAGGTGAAGATCCGAAGCGCCGTTCTTGACGGTGAAGGCGAGTAAGGTGTCAATGCCGCGTTGTTCTGCCATGATGTGCAATCCTTGTTCTGCAGTTCCGTTCGTTTCGGGCGACGCGCGTAGATCAGACCGATGGAATACCGAGTTTCGACCGCGCGCAAACTGCGCACAACATAAAACGAACCGCGTCGGGGTGCAACTTGAATTCATCAAACCGGGACTGTGACGCTCTGGAGCGGCTGCGATCGGCCATTCAGGCTGCGGAGCGGACGGCTGGCCGGATGCCGGGCTGTGTTTCCTTGTTGGCGGTCAGTAAGGGGCAATCGGCTGAATCGATTGCCGCCCTGGTCGCCTGTGGTCAGCGCCGATTTGCCGAAAGTTATCTGCAGGAAGCATTGGTTAAGCAAGAGGTTTTGGCCAAAATGGCTGTGAACCCGCCATTGGAATGGCATTTCATCGGGCCAATCCAATCCAACAAAACGCGGAAGATTGCCGAAACATTCGATTGGGTGCACAGCGTCGATCGGCTCAAAATTGCGGAACGGTTGAATGAACAACGGCCGGAATCGCGCGGGGTGCTGCGGGTGTTTATCGAGGTGAATGTCGATAATTCCGTCAGCAAATCCGGTGTGGCGCCGGAAGCGGCGGCGGCGCTGATTGCGGCCTGCCAGGCATTGCCACGGCTGTGCGTGGTGGGTTTGATGGCGATTCCGGCGCCCGGCCAGGTGGACGGATTTGCCCGCTTGGCCGCGCTCAATGCACAATTACTCGCCCCGCTGCCGATGCTTTCGATGGGGATGAGTGCCGATTTCCCGGCGGCCATTGCGGCCGGGAGCACCCATGTACGAATCGGTACGGCGTTGTTTGGCGCGCGCCGCGTCCAGGTGCCGCGGTCGCCGCAGACCCATTGAGGCGGCGCCAGCCCGGTTTTCGATCGACGCGCGTTTGTCGTTACTTTTCAGGAGTATCCATTGCCATGCTAAGCGCCCACATTGGCTTTATCGGTGGTGGCAATATGGCCACGGCCTTGATCGAAGGGCTGCAACAGCATCCCGCCAACGGACGACATATCGTCGTCGCGGATCCTAATGCGGCGCGCCGCGAAGCCTTGAGCCGGCAGTATGGGGTGGTCGTGACGGAGGAAAATCATCAGGCGGCCACAGGGGCTGAGGTGATCGTGCTGGCGGTCAAGCCAGCGGCCGTGCCTGCGGTGGCGCACGCGCTCAGCCAGCAGTTGACGCCAGATCAGCTGGTGGTTTCGGTGGCCGCCGGGATCACGGTCGACGCCTTGCAGCGCTGGCTGGGTGGGCATGCGGCCGTGGTGCGCGCAATGCCGAATACCCCCGCGATGGTGGGCTGTGGTGCGACCGGCTTGTTCGCTCCGGCGGACTTGTCGGCGGCGCACCGCGATATGGCGGAATCCCTGATGCGTTCCGTGGGGCTGGTGCAATGGGTGGCAGACGAGGCGCTGATGGATGTCGTCACGGCGCTTTCCGGTAGCGGCCCGGCCTATGTGTTTTTGGTGATGGAAGCGATGCAGTCGGCGGCGGAACAGTTGGGGCTGCCGGCAGAAACGGCTCGGTTACTGACGCTGGAAACGGTGTACGGTGCGGCGCGTTTGGCGATGACGGCCGCCGAGCCGCCCTCCGTGCTCCGGGCGCGGGTGACTTCGCCGAATGGCACGACGGAGCGCGGCATTGCGGCGCTGGAAACGGCGGGGCTGCGCCAGGCATTTGCTTCGGCGTTGACGGCGGCACATGCGCGCAGCGTCGAGCTGGGTGCCGCCTTGGCCACGGCGCCGACGGAGGGGCGATCATGAATGGCCAGTTCGGCGATCCGCTGCTGTTTTTGGTGCGCGCGCTATTCGATCTGGCGATTTTCGTGGTTTTACTGCGTTATTTTTTGCAGCTTTTCCGCGGCAACTTTTTTAATCCGCTGACTCAGTCGATCGTCCGGATGACAGACCCGGTGTTGCGCCCTTTGCGTCGGCTATTGCCGCACAGTCGTCGGCATGATTTTGCTGCGTTATTGGTGACCGGTGTTCTTATTGTGGTGATGGTCGTAGTGTTGGCGGCGATGTCGGGCAAGGGGATGCCGGGCGGTGGAGTCCTGGTGTTGAGTGCGCTGTATTTCGGATTTTTGTCGGTGACCAATCTGTTTTTTTGGACGGTGTTGCTCCGGGCGTTGTCGTCCTGGCTGGGGAATTCGGGCTCGCCCGCCGTGGCATTACTGGCCGATCTCACCGCTCCCCTGTTGCAGCCGGTACAGAGAATTCTGCCGCCGCTCGGCGGATTGGATCTGTCGCCACTGGTCGTCCTGTTGGGGATTCAGGTGCTGCAGATGGTGGTGGGCAATTTGTTGTTTGGCTGATTGAACACGGTATGGGGTAAGCAGTCTTGAGTCAGGATGGGCAGAACGCAGGATCGGTCGGGATCGTGCAGCCGCAGTGCGCGCTGTTCGATGAACCCTTGCCGCTTGAAAGTGGCCGGGTTTTGCCCGGTTATGAGCTGGTGTTTGAAACTTACGGTACGCTCGATCCCCAGGCATCCAATGCGGTGTTGATCTGCCACGCGCTGTCTGGGGATCATCATGCGGCCGGTTACCACCAGGAAACTGATCGCAAGCCCGGTTGGTGGGATTCGGCGATCGGGCCGGGTAAGCCGATTGATACCGATCGGTTTTTTGTTGTCTGCCTGAATAACCTGGGTGGGTGTAAAGGCTCGACCGGGCCGCTGAGCCTCGATCCAGCGACGGGGCAGCCGTATGGGCCGGATTTCCCGATCATCACGGTGCGTGATTGGGTGGTTTCTCAACACCGGTTGATGCAGCGTTTGGGCATTCGGCGCTGGGCGGCGGTGATTGGCGGCAGCCTCGGCGGGATGCAGGTGTTGCAGTGGTCGGTCAGTTATCCCGATGCCGTCGCGCATGCCGTGGTGATTGCGGCCGCGCCGAAATTATCTGCCGAGAACATTGCGTTCAATGAGGTGGCACGCCAGGCGATCGTGACGGACCCCGAGTTTCATGGTGGGCGCTATGCTGCGCACGGCACCATCCCTCGGCGCGGCCTGATGTTGGCGCGGATGTTGGGGCATATCACCTATCTCTCGGACGACGCCATGCGCGCCAAGTTTGGTCGCGAGCTGCGGGCGGGCAAGATTCAGTACAGTTTCGATGTCGAGTTTCAGGTCGAAAGTTATCTGCGGTATCAGGGCGCGAGTTTCGTCGATCGCTTTGATGCAAATACCTATCTGTTGATGACCAAGGCGCTGGATTATTTCGATCCCGCGCGCGATACCGGCGATGATTTATCCCAAGCGCTGAGCCCGGCCTCGGCGAAATTTCTGGTGATTTCCTTTACGAGCGACTGGCGTTTTGCGCCCGAGCGTTCCCGCGAGATTGTGCGCGCACTGCTTGCGGCGGGTAAATCCGTATCCTATGCCGAAGTCGAGTCGAATCATGGACATGATGCGTTTTTGATGAATATTCCCTACTACCATCGACTGTTGGCGGGGTATTTGAGTCGGGTGGCGACCGAACGGGATGGTGCCGTATGAACCGACCGGATTGGCATATCGTGGAACAGTGGATCACCCCCGGCAGCCGGGTGCTCGACCTAGGGTGTGGCGATGGTTCGCTGCTGGCGCACCTGATCACTCGGCGGCGGGTCACAGCCGTGGGCTTGGAGCTGACGGACGCCGCCGTCGCAGCCTGTGTCGAGCGCGGGCTCTCCGTGATTCAGGCGGATCTAGATCAAGGGGTGAGTGACTGGTTTGCCCCGCAATCCTTCGATTATGTGATTGTCAGCCAAACCATTCAGGCGATGCGTAACCCGGAGATTCTGCTGGAACAGATGCTGCGTATAGCCCGTGAGGGGATTGTCACCTTTCCCAACATGGGCTACTGGCGCAATCGCTGGCAGCTCGGTGTGCGCGGCCATATGCCGGTGAACGAGGCGCTGCCGAATCCCTGGTACAACACGCCGAACATCCACTTATGCACCTTGACCGATTTCGAGGCGCTGTGTGCGGACTTGGGGATCGAAATTCTTGAACGGGCCGTGGTCGATCAGGAACGGCGCAGTTCAGCCTGGTTGCGCCTGTGGCCGAACGGGTTTGGCGAGCATGCCATCTACCGGTTGAAAAAGCGGTAACGAGGGTTTTCCCCCGCGAGACGCCTATGCCCGAGCCCGCCGGGGCTATACCTCAGTGCGCGGGATGGTATCCCGTGCGTTAAAACAGCCGCGCCCGGCGAAACAGGTAAATCAGCAGAATACCCAGCAAAAACAGCACGCCTGTGAACAATTCAAAGGCATAGGGGTGGTTTTGGTTGCCGGGTATGCCATCCAGATTCACACCGAATAGCCCCGTGACGAAGGTCAATGGCAGGAAAATTGCCGAAAGTGCGGTCAGAAAAGTGAGTTGCTTGTTGAGCTCATTGCTGCTGCGGGTGTTGAGCTGTTCCTGGATGATGCGCAACTGATCCCGCGAAGCATCCAAAACTTCCAGATAGCGGGTGAGCCGGTTTTCTGCCTCGCGAATGCGCTGCAACGCCGGTTTTTTTATCCAGACCAACCGACTGGAAATCACGGAGAGCAGGGCGTCGCGCTGGGGGCCCAGGTAGCGACGCAAGGTCAGAATGGTCGAGCGCAGATCGGCGAGCTCGCGATCCGGGATTGGTTCCACCGTGCGGCTTTGCAGCATGGTTTTCTCAAAGTTGTCGGTGAGTTCGTCCACCTCGTCTATGGTGTCGAGCATGTGGTCGTTCAACAGTTCGATCAGTCGGGCGACGAATTGGCCGGAATCTTTGGGGGCATTGTTGATTTCCATATCGCGTTGCAGCACCTTAACGGCGCGCAGGGAGCGCAATTGCGTGGTGATGATCAATCGCGGCGTCACCCACAGACGGATGCCGATCATGTCATCCGGTTCCTGTCCCGGATTGTGATTGATTCCTCGGAGGGTAAGCAGCAGACCCTGATCCAGAATCAGCGCGCGGGGTCGGGTGGCCTCGGCGAGCAGCGTGTCCTGCACCGTTGGGTCGAGATCCGCCTGGTTCATGATCCATTCCCGGGCATCGGGATTGGTATAATTGAGGTGAACCCAGATAGGCCCCGCGCACGGGCTGTTATCAGAAAGCGGTAACAGCGTGGCGTTGCCATCCCCTTGCATGTGCCAAGTATAAAAATCGAGCATGCGTCATGCCTCATCGGTGCATGGAAGAATTACCTGGAGATCAACAGGCCGTTGAAAAACTCTTTGCAACGGCCTGTTAGTCGGCTCCGCGCACGGCACGGTGCACGGTGTAGTCCCGACCCTGTTTTACCTTGTCATAATGACCAAACTGTTCTTTGAAGGTGCGTTTGAAGTAATCCCGCAGGCCATTGATGCTGACAAACCAGAGCTCACCGCCCGGTTCCAGCATTCGCCAGGCGTCGAACAACATGATTGACCACAACTCTTTGCCGACTTTGGCCGGAACATTGGAAACGATCAGATGCGCTTTCTGGTCGCGCACGGCCTCGAGACCATTGCTCAATGACACGGTGACATTGTTCAATCGGTTGCGTGCGGCATTGGCGCGGGCGTAGTCGCAGGCCACGAAATCCTTGTCCAGCAGGATGACTTCCGCCGCGGGCTGTGCTTTGGCAAGCGCCAGGCCGATCGGCCCGTAACCGCAGCCCAAGTCGATGCATCGATGACCGGCAGCGGGCGGTGGAAGCAAATCCAGCAGGAGTCGCGTGCCATCGTCGATTTCTCGCGGCGAAAATAATCCCCAAGTAGCATGCAGGGTGAGCGGCTGCGCCATCAGGGTGACCTGCTGTACGAGGTCTTGGCGTAGCGCGTGGATTTCTTGGGCGGTCATCATGGTCGGGCCTTGCCGGTCGCAGGGGGGGAACAGTGTCGGCAGGTGCCGCGCAACTCAATCGATTGCCGGGTGGGCGTGAATTCCGCGGCCTGAGCGATAGTCTTGAGTTGTTCGTTCAGTGGTTCGCTGGATTGTTCCTCAATCTCTCCGCAGTGATCACAGATCAGCAAAATGGCCTGATGCGGCGTTTGGGGATGATGGCAGCCAATAAAGGCGTTCAGGCTCTCGATCCGGTGAATCAAGCCATGCGCCAGCAAGAAATCCAGCGCGCGATAGACGGTCGGCGGTTTGATGGAATGACCGGGGCGGGAGAGCCGGTCAATCAGGTCGTAGGCCTTGCTGGCGTCGTGGTCGGCCCAGATTTCCGCCAGAACGGCACGCCGCATCGGCGTGAGCCGTGCGCCGCGAGCCAGGCAAATCGCCTCGGCACGCGCCATCGCTTCGGCAGCGCAGTGGGGGGAATGGGTGCAGTGCATGGGCAAATCACGATCCGCAATATTTGGGAGTGGAAGTGTATCAATGATTCTCGATGGCGTTGATTTGTTACTCGACCTCGTGGCTCGCTAAGCGGCTTTGGGATGGGCTGGATGCGTAGGTTTTCTTATCAAAATAATTCATGAGCGCCTGATTGAAATCCCCGAAGGAGCGGCCCAAGATTAAACAAGAAAACCAGAATCTAGTGGCCGTTTCGGGAGGGTGTCATGAGTATTCATCTGCTGCAAAGTCGTCGCCAATTTTTGCGTCAACTCGGTGTGCTGGCGGTCTGGCCCGCGGTTGATGCGCTGCCGGTTCACGCCAGTGCAGCGGAAACGCATGGCGGGGTCACGGTGCCCGCGATTGTACCCGTCACGCTCGCCCCAGGGGTGTATTGCATCGTGTCGCCTTGGGGATTTCCGTCGCCAGAAAACCTCGGCATGATGAGTAATGTGACCTTTCTGACAACGCAGAATGGCGTGGTGGTCATCGATTCCGGCTCCTCGCGCCAGATTGGGGAAATGGCCTTGCGGGCGATCCGGCAGCAGACCGATGCGCCCGTGGTGGCCGTGATCAACACGCATTATCACGGCGATCATTGGCTGGGGAATCATGCGTTCGTTGCAGCGTATCCCGATGTGCCGATCTATGCCCACGAGAACACCATTCGCGCGATCAAGACGGGGCAAGGTGAGTATTGGACCTCGCTGATGGATCGCTCGACGGATCACGCGACGGTGGGAACGGTCGTGACCCCGCCCACACGGCCTTTGCAGCACGCCGATGTCCTCTCTTTCGGTGATATGACGCTGAAAATCCACCACTACGGCACCGCCCATACCCCGGCGGATATCTGCGTCGAAATCGTGGAGCGTAAGGTGGTGCATGTGGGCGATGTGGCGATGGATCGTCGGATCGCCAACATGGATGACGGCAGCTTCCTCGGTTCGTTCAAGACCTTCGATGCGTTGCAGGCCGCCGTGCCGGGTGCGTTGTGGATACCGGGTCACGGCGAACCCAGTCACGAGGTGCTGGCCAGTAATCGACAGCTGTTCGAGGCGATTTATCAGTCAGCGGAAAAAGCTGTGCGGGAGGGGGTTGGTCCAGATGCGGCCAAACAGTTTGCTTTGCAGCATCCCTTCATTCGGGCATCGGCGAGTGAGATCAAGGGCTTTGACGATAACATCGGTAAATATGCTTCATTGGCCTATCTGGAGGCGGAGTCTGCCGCCTTTTGATGGGCGCAAGGTTGCTGGCGCGGTTCCGCTTCGGGCCGCAGGGACGGCGAATAGAATGACCGAATTGTTCTATAAAACATATCGATTTTGACGCTGGCTTGCTTTTAGGCTAAAAAGCCCTGCTAAATATTTTCGCCACCAAAAAACAAGACAGGAGCGTTGCGGGTATGTCCTCGTGTTCACAAGTTCGACCCTTTTGGCCGCCCTTTGCTGCGGGGATTGTTCTGGGCTTGATTCTCATTCTGACCTTCGTGTTGGTGGGGAATGGGGTCGGCGCCTCCGGGACTTTTGCCAGTATTGCGGCATGGCTGGGGTTCCAGATTGCGCCTGCGGCCACGCTGGATAACGGTTATCTCGGTCATATGGTGGCGAACGGCAGCAACCCCTTTGCCAGCTGGATCGTCGTTGAGGTCATCGGTGTGGCGATTGGTGCCCTGTTGGCTGCGGTCAGCGCCGGTCGGTTTAAAGTCAAGGTCGATCGGGGGTCAGGGCGCATCAGTGTGGGCGGGCGGTTACTCTTCGCCTTGATCGGCGGGGTTCTGGCCGGTTTCGGTTCGCGTCTGGCAGCCGGCTGTACCAGTGGCGTGGGTTTATCGGGAACGGCCATGCTGGGCATGGCGGGGTTCATTTTCCTCGTGGTGTTTTTTGTGGTGGGTTTGACGATCAGCGCGGTCATGCGGAGGATCTGGTGATGGATTATGGTGTCGCGGGTACCGCGCTGGCGTCAGGAATTCTTTTTGGCTATGTGCTGGAACAAGCGGGTTTTGGTTCCCCGTGCAAGTTGACTGCTCAGTTCCGTCTGACGGATTGGTCCGTGTTCAAAGTCATGTTCACGGCCATCATCGTTGCCGCGTTCGGCATCTTGTTACTGCAATCGCATAATTATTTCGGTTCGCTCGGCTTTTTCGTGCCGACCACTTTTTTCTGGGCAACGGCCACGGGCGCTGCCTTGATTGGCGCTGGATTCGCCTTGGGCGGATATTGCCCCGGTACTTCGGTGGTCGGTTTCGTATCAGGCCGGATCGATGCGCTGGTCTTTATGGCCGGCATGGTGCTCGGTATTTTGGGCTTTGCGGCGGTTTACAGTACTTCGTTGATTCAGGCCATCCTGCATTCCGCACAAATCAGCGCCAAAACCCTGCCACAGTGGCTCGGCGTTTCGCCTTGGTGGGTTCTGTTGGGTATGGTGGTGATCGCCGTGGGTGGTTTTGCCTTGGGTCGCATGCTGGAGCAGAAAAGCCATGGGGTGTATACCGCTGAAGATGTGATGGACGGAGTCGACCACACCCAACCATTGATTGGTCATGATCCTGTGCCGCAGAATCTCGCAGGCGGAGGCTCAGGTTCTGGCTCCGTTGGCGGAGGGGGCGTGCCGCGCGCTTCATGAGTCGGGTGGTATCGCTTGATCTTTTTCAAGCGTGTTCTGGCGGTCGATTGTTTCAGGCGGTGCCTCTTGTTTTGTCTGGTTCGTACTGCATTTTTAAGGAGTTTTTATGAATCCGGTTGCTAAAAAATCCGCGCGTCGTGTCTTGGCGGCATCCATTCCGGCGCTTGCTGTGGCGATGGGTGGGGGCGCAATCCTGCCAGCTCCGATGGACGCGATCTCTGTAATCCCGGCGGCACAGGCTCGCGGTGACAATCCCTGCGCCCCAGCGGCTCGTGGCGGCAATCCCTGTGCTCCGGCGGCTCGTGGCGGCAATCCCTGCGCCCCAGCGACTCGTGGCGGCAATCCCTGTGCGCCGGCGGCTCGTGGCGGCAACCCCTGCGCTCCGGCGGCTCGTGGTGGCAACCCTTGCGCCCCGGGTGGACGGTAAGAAGCAGTGCTGGATGCCCGCCCGGATTTGTGTGGGTAGTTGGTGCTTCACGGTAGCGGGCACAAAATGCCGATCCTTCAAGATGAGGTGTTGAGTCGTGCCGCACCGTGCCATTCGCTGGATTTTTCGTCGTTTTCCGATGAGCGGTTTGAGCTAATCCTTGAGGCGGCGGATGAATTGTTGGCGATCCACCGTGCGCTGCAGCGAGATCGCCAGACGGTGCTCACAGAGTTGTTGCGTGATGTGCCCTCGGTGGCAATCGATCGATGGCAGCACTACCCCGCAGATGATTCGCAGGATTCTGAAACAGGGGCGATGTTTTACTACCACGCCCATGAAGCGGGTGAACGACCAGAGGATGAGCATGGGCATTTACATCTGTTTATCCGTGCCCCATCTGGCGAGGGTTTTAGCCATGTGGTGGCGTGCTCCATGGCGGCAGATGGACGATTGCGCAGCTTGTTTACGACGAATCGCTGGGTGACCGATGAGACTTGGTGTTCGGCAGAGCATCTGATTTCGGTTTATCGCGACGAGTTTGTGATCGATCGGGCTCGTCCCTCTTGGTTGGTTGTGCGCTGGTTGATGGCATTGACGCAGGTGCTGTCCCCTTACATTGATTCGTTGTTACGCGCGCGGGATCAAGTGGTGGCAGAGTTTGCTGGCGGGATTTCGGCCGTGGCAGAAAATCGGGATTTGCATGTGATCACCGAGACACCGGTCGACCTGTTTGCCGTGTTGGTGCAGATACAGCAAGAGGGTATTCGGCGTTATTCAGCATAAAAAACTTATGCTGGGTTGCTGTCGGGGATCGTGGTCTGATCTCGGTGGCTTGATTGTCTAGGACTGTGGCGTTTTTGGTCGGTGAGCGTTGCTGCTTGCTAGTGTGTTCGTAAAAGAAGGAGTTGATGCGCATGAAGATGACGAAGTTTGTGTTTGTTCCGGTGCTGGCAGCAGCAGCGCTCGGTATGCACAGTGCCTATGCACTGGATGTTCCAGGTCCCTTGGTGGATCCCGCGTGGCTCAATGCGCATTTGAAGGATGTCAAAGTGCTGCAAATTAGTGGCCCAATGGCGAGCTTCACCACCGCGCCGAATTATAAGGATGTCAATGGCAAGCAGGTTGCTACGACGGTGAGCGGCCATGTTCCGGGTGCCTCATTCGTGGATTTCGAAAAGATTCGCGTCACGCGCGATGAAAACGGCAAGAAAGTCAAAGGGATGATTCCCACCAAGGAAGAGTTTGAAAAACTCGCTCAAGCTTGGGGTATCAATAAAGGCGAACCGATCATTATCGTACCGAAAGGTTTGTCGACGCCGGATGTGGATGAAGCGACTCGTTTGTATTGGCAGTTCAAATTCTACGGCCAAGACAATATGGCCATTTTGAATGGTGGGATGGCACAGTGGTTGGCAGATGGTATGCCGGCTGCGACGGATAACCCGGCCGTTGCCCCGGGCAACTGGGTTGCCACCGCAGAGCGCAAAAACATCTTGGCAACCTATGAGCAGGTCAAGCATGCCGTAGAGCATGGCAATGTGGAATTTGCCGATGCTCGTCCGAGCAATCAGTTCATGGGGGTTTTCACCAAGAAAGATGAACTGTCGGGTCATCTGCCTGGCGCGAAAAACATGCCGCCAGATTTGTTGACGACGGCAGATGGTTCTTCAGCTCGGTTCCTGCCAAAAGAGAGCTATCTGTCGATGATGAAAACGGTCGGCTTGAATTCTGGTAAAGAAATCATTGACTACTGCAATACCGGGCACTTGGCCTCTGGTCTGTGGTTCGTGACGCACGAGATCGTCGGCGATAAAAAAGCGCGTCTGTACGATGGTTCCATTCTGGAGTACAGCATGTATGAAGGCGCCAAAATGAACGATCCGGCGGCACTGAAGAAATAAGCCCGTACCCGGTTCAGTCTTTTTAGGATAACCAACGCCCCGTGAGGGGCGTTTTTTGTCGGTTGCCTTGGCAGATTTCTGGGCAACCCGGTATACGAAAAACCCCCGCAAGCGGGGGTTTTTCAGGATCGAACCAATGTGGTTTGGGATCAGGCGGCCGCCATTCCCTTGATTCGTGCGACGAGCGTTGACTTGCGACGAGCCGCCGTGTTTTTGTGCATGATGCCTTTGTTGACCATGCTGTCGATGACAGGTTGCGCGACTTGGTACGCGCTTTTGGCTTGAGCCGCATCACCGGTGGCGATGGCTTTCAAGACTTTTTTGTACTCAGTACGCACGCGGGAACGCAACGCAACATTGCGTTGACGGGCTTGTTCCGCCTGACGAACGCGCTTTTTAGCTTGTACGGTATTTGCCACGGATCAAACTCCTTCGGGGGATCGCGTATGAAACTTCTAAGGCGCGTGATTATTCCATGAATCGAGGGAATGTCAACCCCTTCGGCATCAACGCGGGCACGGGGCATTACAGTCCACTCTGTGCGTCGAGCAGGCTGAAGGCACGCGGCGAGCTGATTAGTGCTGGCATACCGGGCAGTAGAAACTGGCGCGCTGCGCCTGAATGAATCGAGCGATGGGGGTTTGGCACTGGCGGCACGGGGCGTCCGTCCGGTCGTACACTTGCAGCGTTTGCTGAAAATAACCGGGCTGCCCATTTTCCCGTACAAAATCCCGCAGTGTGGTGCCACCTTGTTCAATCGCGCGAGTCAGAACGGTTTTGATGGCATCACTCAGGCGTAGGCAATCGCCGATATTCAGTGATTTTCCGGCGCGGGCGGGGTGAATGCCGGCCATAAATAGTGCTTCATTGGCGTAGATATTCCCGACGCCCACGACGACAGGGTTGCTCATGAGCAGTACTTTGATCGCTTGATCGCGGCGGGTGGTTTGGTAGAGATAATTCGCATCGAACGCGGCCGACAGGGGTTCTGGGCCGAGGTTTTGCAGCCGTGCGTGCGGCGTGTGTTCGTGGTCGGTCAGAAAAGCGCCAAACCGACGAGGGTCGTGGTAACGGAGAATGTGACCGTGGTCGAGCTCAAGCTCGATGTGGTCATGCTTTTTGCGCGGGGTGTTGGGCTCGACGAGCCGAAGGCTGCCGGACATGCCGAGATGAATCAGCAGGCGTTCGCCAGCGTCTAGGGATAGCAAGAGGTATTTGGCTCGTCGCCCGACTGCAAGAATAGGGCGATGGGTTAACCACTCGGATAAATCATCCCGCACACGCCAGCGCAGGCGTGGTTCATAAACTGTGACGCGGGTCAGTTGCCGCCCCAGTAGATGCGGCTCGATGCCGCGCCGGGTGGTCTCAACTTCAGGTAGCTCGGGCATTCCTGTACATCATGAAAAAAGCCCGCCGAACAACGAAGTTGGGCGAGCCGATGGGGCAATCGTGCCGGATGGATTATTTGATCTTAGCTTCTTTGTAGATCACATGCTGGCGCACGACCGGGTCGAATTTTTTCAGTTCGAGTTTTTCCGGCATGGTGCGCTTGTTTTTGGTCGTGGTGTAGAAGTGACCGGTACCGGCGCTGGAAACGAGTTTGATTTTGTCACGCATGATGAATTACCTGTGGGGGCGATGCCGGAGTTATACCTTTTCGCCACGGGCGCGCAGATCGGCCAGAACGGCGTCGATGCCGACCTTGTCGATGGTGCGAATGGCATTGGTGGAAACACGCAGGGTCACGAAGCGGCCTTCGCTTTCAACCCAGAACCGCTTGTGTTGCAGGTTTGGCAGAAAACGACGGCGAGTTTTGTTGTTCGCGTGGGATACATTGTTGCCAACGGCAGGGCGTTTGCCGGTGACTTGGCAGACTCGGGCCATGGGGTTTCTCCTAAAAGCGGACGCACGATTGCATAAAGGCGCAAGATTCTACCCAACGGCACCAAAAAGGCAAGCCTGATGTCGAGGGGAATTTTTCTGTCGGGTTGTTATGATACGGCGGATTTTCCCTTTTGGCCTCTTTGAGAACGCTATGGTTATGACCGCTGCCCGTCCCGTTGTTTTATCTGGCATTCAGCCTTCGGGTCAATTGTTGATCAGTCATTATGTGGGGGCGATGCGCAATTGGGTGGCGATGCAGGACACGCACGATTCGTTATTCATGCTGGTCGATCTGCACGCGATTACCGTGCCGCAAGATCCGGCCACGCTGCGCGCCCGGTGCTACGATTTCGTTGCGTTATATCTGGCCGCCGGATTGGATGCGCAGAAGAACACCATTTTTGCGCAGTCGCATGTCTCGGCACATGCGGAGTTGGGTTGGATCTTGAACTGTTACACCCACATGGGCGAACTGGAACGGATGACGCAATTCAAGGATAAATCCACGCGGGCAGGCGCAGTGATCAATGTCGGGCTGTTTGATTACCCTGTTCTGATGGCGGCCGATATTCTGCTGTACCAGGCCACGCATGTGCCCGTCGGGGCAGATCAGAAACAACATTTGGAACTCACCCGCGATCTGGCGATACGGTTCAATCACCAATATGGCGAAGTATTCACCGTGCCTGAGCCGTTCATCCCGCAAACCGGTGCGCGAATCATGTCGTTGCAGGAACCCACCAAAAAAATGTCGAAATCCGATCCGAGTGCGCTGAGTTACATCGGTCTGCTCGATACGCCGGATGTCATCCTGAAAAAATTCAAGAAAGCCGTTACGGACTCGGGCAGCGAGATTCGATTCGATCCCGAGGAGAAACCCGGCGTATCCAATCTGTTGACCCTATTGTCGATTTTTTCGAATACGGAGATTCCTGCGCTGGAACGCCATTTCGAAGGGCAAGGTTATGGTGCGCTCAAGGTGCAGACGGCTGAAGCGGTCATCGCGTTCCTGGCGCCCATTCAAGAAAAATTTGCAGCATTGCGCGCTGATGAAGGCGCCTTGGATGACATCTTAGCGGACGGAGCCGGGCGAGCCCGCGCCCGGGCGGAAGTGACGCTGCGGCGGGTGTATGACGCGCATGGATTTTTGCCCCGCCGATGAGCCGCGTGCCTTCCATCTTATTCACATCAGAAGAAATCCGGGCGCATGAAGCGCGCCTGTTTGCTACCGGGCACACGCCGTCTGACTTGATGGAACGGGCGGGTGCGGCGGCATTTCAGGCCATGCGCCATCAATGGCCGGACGCGCGCCGCATCGGCGTGTTGCTGGGGCGCGGGCAGAATGCGGGGGATGGCTGGGTGCTGGTGCGTTTGGCGCGTGAAGCGAACCTGATGGTCGTGGTCTGCGGTTGGGGCAGCGCGGGCGCGGAACTCACGGGTGCGGCGGCCGAGATGGCCGGGCGGGTTGTGCAGGTGGGCGGGCTGCGCCGCCTCCCGGATGCGGCGGCCTTGGCGGATGAGCCGTTGGATGTGCTGGTCGATGCGGGCTTTGGTCTTGGCTTTGATCCAGACCGCGCCCTTTCGCCGGAGGTGGCGCGGTGGATGATGGCAGCGCAGGATTGCCGTCTGCGCGGAACTCAAATTTTGGCGCTCGACATCCCTTCAGGCTTGTGCGCCGACACGGGGCGGGGGCATCTCATCATCCCGGCGGATCTGACCGTGACCTTCCTTGGCCTGAAAATCGGCCTGTTTACCGGTCAGGGCGCGGCTGTGCGCGGGCAGGTTCTGCGAGCCGATCTGGGGGTGCCGGTGCCGGATGAGATGGGCACTGTTTCACTGCTGGATGCGGTGCCGCAGTTGTCGCCAAAGCCGCGTGCCGGGCATAAGGGCTCGTTTGGCACCGTGCTGGTCGTGGCGGGTAACCGGGGCATGGCCGGTGCGGCGCGGATGGCGGCCGAAGCGGCGCTGCGGAGTGGGGCAGGCAAGGTCCTGGTGGCAACCCATCCGGCGCACGCCGAAGTGCTGGGAGTGGGTTGTCCTGAGTTGATCGTGCAGGGCATCGCGCAGCCGGATGAGCTTTCGCCTTTACTGGCGCGCGCTCAGGCCGTGGTGCTGGGGTGTGGGCTGGGTGCGGACGATTGGGCGCAGGGATTGATCTCGGCAACCTGGGCGGCGGGCGTGCCGCTGGTCGTCGATGCGGATGCCTTATCTGCGCTGCCCTCGCTGCCGCGCCGGGATGCGGCGACCTTGCTTACTCCGCATCCCGGTGAGGCGGCACGCCTGCTGGGTTGTTCCACAGCGGCCATCGAGGCGGATCGCTTGGCGGCGGCTCGATCCTTATTCACTCGTTGGGGGGCAGCGGGGGTGCTCAAGGGCGCGGGGAGTGTGTTGTGGTCGGCTCAGGGGCTGAAAATCTGTGGGCGTGGTGATCCGGCTTTGGCGACCGGTGGCGCCGGGGATGTACTCGCGGGTGTAATCGGCGGGCTACTGGCAATCGGTTTGACGCCGGACGATGCGCTGACCCGCGCGGTCTGCTGGCATGCACAGGCGGGCGAGCTGCTTGCGGCGCGCGCCGGGAGTTGGGGCGCGGTGGCGACGGATCTCCTCCCGGAGATTCGTGCGCTGATCAATGGGCGAGCCGCCCCAAAATCGACCGTATGGACATCATGCTGAATCAGGTTGTCAATGAAACCGCCCTGGTGACCTGGGCGCAGCGGCTGGCGTTCGCCGCGCCGGAGGCCGGGTTGCTCTTTCTGGATGGAGACTTGGGCGCGGGAAAAACGACCTTCGCTCGGGCTTTTTTGCGGGCGCTGGGGGTGACCGGTGCGGTGCGCAGCCCCACTTATACTCTGATCGAACCCTATGAACTGCCGGATCGCCGGGTATTGCACCTGGATCTGTACCGACTGGGGTCGGCGGAAGAGCTGGATGCCCTGGGGGTGCGCGAGGAATGGGATCGCGCGCTGTTGCTGATCGAGTGGCCGACGCAGGCGGCGGGTGCATTGCCCGCGCCGGATGTCCATCTGGCGCTTGAACTATTGCCGCAGAATCCGTTGCAGCGCCAGATGAGCCTTCGGCCGACGACATCCAAGGGAACAGACTGGCTATCCCGGACTCAAACCGGCTGAACCGTCTGCAAAGGAGTGACCGAATGGACACCGCCAATCTACTGTGGGGGCTTTTGTTTGGTGCGATTGGTCTGGGCTTTTTGATCTATGCCCGGCGGGAGCGCGCACCCGTGCCGTTACTGGCCGGTTTGGGGTTGAGCATTTTCCCTTTTTTTGTGACGAATACCTTTTGGTTGGTCGTGATCGGCGTCGTGTTGACGGCCGTTCCCTACTTCATTCGCCTGTAAAAAACGCGGCCTGGCCGCTGCGTCGTTTGGGGGGCATCCAGCTCTTTGCCGCCGGATGATCAGCAGGATGTCGAAAAAGGGCTTTCCTGCCCTTTTTCAACTCGGCTGATCCCTCCTCTTCGGCCTCTCCGACATCCCTGTTGGAGACCCTGCGGGTTCGGCCTTCGAGAGCGTCGCCGCGGGCTTACGCCAGCTTAACGCGGAGCTGACGAAGTCCGCGTTCATGTCCGCGACGGCCTCCGAAGATCAATCAGTTAACATGATTGATCTTCGTGCAAGCCATCCTTGGCTTGCCCCAGCCCGGCGTCATGGCTATAACCACTTCATCAACCCCAGTTCGTAAGGGTGCAGTTGCAGCGCATGATGGGGCACCAGCCGGAAACGGAAATGCTGCAGGCCGGCCAAGCTGGTATTGAGCGCAAAGCGATAAATCGCCCGATTGCTCGCCGGCGGCTGTGGGGTGGCCGTGGCGGTAAAGCGGGTGTGTGTCTGCCACTGGTCATGCAAGCCGACTTCGCCAAACAGGCATTCCACGGCCAAATCTTCCGGTTTCAGTCCATTGAGTGTGACTTCAACAACCAATTCGAGTGTATCGGTGCTGTGCAGCTGAGCGGGTAGCTCGCTGATCAGGCGGCCACTGACGCCTGCCCAGGCAGCGCGCACCCGCTGTTTGAATTGTTCCAAGCCCTGTGCCGGTTGGCCTGAATCCACCCGCAGGCGTCGGCCATGTGCCGCAGCGGGGAGGTAGTGGTGATGGATGTAATCGCACACCATGCGCGCGGCATTGAATTGGGGCAGGATCGTGCGGATGGCCATTTTCGCGTAGCGAATCCATCGATGTGGCAGGCCGGTATGATCGCGGTCGAAAAACATCGGAATCACTTCGGTTTCTAGCAAGGTCAGCAAATCGCTGGCTTCCTCGCTATCGCAATAATTGTGATCGAAGCTGCGGTCATAGGGTTTGATCGACCAACCATTGGCGACGCCGTTTCCTCGCTGATAGCCCTCACCCCACCAGCCATCGGCGACGGATAAGTTCAGCACACCATTCAAACCCGCTTTCTGTCCCGATGTGCCTGAGGCTTCCAGGGGATATTCCGGATTGTTCAGCCAGACATCGCAGCCAGCGACCAGTTTGCGCGCCAACGCCATGTCGTAGCCTTCGAGCAGCAGAATCCGGCCATGGAACTCCGGTTCATTGGCAATCTGCCAGATTTCGCGAATCAACGCCTTGCCCGGCTCGTCGGCCGGATGCGCCTTGCCAGCGAAGACGAATACGACCGGACGCCGTTCATCGGCCACCAGCCGCGCGAGGCGCGCCCGATCGCGGAACAGCAGATTGGCGCGTTTGTAGGTCGCAAATCGACGCGCAAATCCTACCAGCAGCACATCCGATTCACCGCCTTGCAGATACCGCAGGGTGCGTTCGATCCGAATGTCGCTCATGCCGTCCTGCGCGAGCTGGGCGCTCAGGCGGCGACGAATGTCGACGAGGAGTTCGGCTTTGATGGCCGAGCGCACCGACCAGAATCGGTCCGGCGGGATTTGATCGACAAATGACCAATATTCGGAGTCTCGTAGGTGCCAGCGCCAGTCACGGTGCAGGCTGTTGAACAGTTGCGACAGTTCGCGCGCGAGAAAGGTATCGACATGCACCCCGTTGGTGACATGGGTGATCGGGTTTTCGCTGGCCGGTACCTCGGGCCAAAAGCTGCTGGCCATTTCGGAAGCGACGCGCCCATGAATCGCGGACACGCCGTTATGTTGACGAGAGCCGTGCAAAGCCAGTGCAGTCATATTGAAACCGGGATCGTCCGCCTGGCGACCCAGCGCAAAAAAATCCTCGCGGCTGAGGCCGATTTTCGGCCAGAAGGCGGAGAAATACTCATCGACCAATTCCGCACTGAAGACATCGTGGCCGGCCGGTACCGGGGTGTGGGTGGTAAACACAGTGCTGGAAGCGACCATCTCCAGCGCCATGCCGGCGGATTCGCCCTGCTGCACATGCTCGCGCATCCGTTCGAGCACCTGAAAGGCCGAATGCCCTTCGTTGATGTGCCATGCCGTTGGCGCGAGCTTCAGCGCCCGCAGCGCGCGCACCCCGCCAATGCCGAGCACCAGCTCCTGTTCGATGCGCGTGCGCCGATCGCCGCCATACAGTCGATAGGTAATTTGCCGATCATTCGGGCTGTTCTCGGGTAAATCGGTATCCAGTAGAATCAGTCGGATACGCCCCACCGCGACCTGCCACACCCGAGCCAGCACACTGCGGCCGGGCAGTTCGATGGTCACGGTGATCGCGCGGCCATCTGCATCACTCGCGGGGCTAATTGGCAAGGTATGAAAATCCAGATCGAGATACGAGGCGATCTGGTTGCCTTGCGCGTCGATATTCTGTTTGAAATACCCTTGGCGATACAGCAGACCCACGGAGACAAAAGGAAGGCCGACATCCGAGGCGGCCTTACAGTGGTCACCGGCAAGAATGCCGAGGCCGCCGGAATAAATCGGCAAGGATTCATGAAAGCCATACTCAGCACAGAAGTAAGCAATCAAATCATTGGGTTGCAGTTTTTCAGCGATCTCTGGTGATAGGGGTTGCGCGAGATAATCATCAAAATGACGGCAGGCATCGTCAAAGTCGGCCAGAAAAACCGGGTCATCCAAGACGGCATCCAACTTCTCTTGCGCCACGCGCTGGAGGAAAAGCCGGGGGTTATCGCCGGTTTGCTGCCAGCAATCGCGGTCGATCAGGCTGAATAAATGCCGAACTTCTCGGCGCCAGCTGTAATACAGATTATTGGCCAGATCTTCCAGCCGCCGCAGCCGTTGGGGCAGGCGGGGCGTGATTTCCAGTGTGTAGATTGACGGTGCCATGCGCAATAAAACCTCTTCCCTTGAGTGAAACCGAACCCACCCTGTTTATACCGCGTTTTGATGATGATTGTCATGCCGGGTTCTGGCGTGAGTGGTTTCCGCATGGGCGATTCAGGCGTCGGGGCGTCTGACTTCAGGCGGACGGCAGACTAATACCGTAAGAGCGCTCAAGTTTTTCCCGCGGCGGCCGATTTTAGTGTCGGGGAATGGTCGATACATGATAGACCAGAAAAAATAACAACAATTCGTGAGGACGAAATATGGCCAGCGTCATCAACACCAACATCATGTCTCTGCAAGTACAAAATGCACTGAGCATGAACAGTCAATCCATGCAGACCGCGATGCAACGGCTGTCCACTGGCTTGCGCATCAATAGCGCTAAAGACGATGCGGCAGGCTTGGCGATTTCCGATCGCATGACCACCCAGATCAATGGCTCGAATGTCGCCGCCCGCAATGCGCAGGACGGGATTTCGATGGCGCAGACAGCCGAAGGCGCGATGGGGGCACTCACCAGCACCCTGCAACGGATGCGCGATCTGGCCATTCAGTCGGCCAATGCGACGAACAGCGGATCCGACCGCAATAACTTGCAAACCGAATTTTTCCAATTACAGGCGGAACTATCGCGCATTATCAACAACACCCAGTTCAACGGAAAAAATGTGCTGGCGGGTGGGTTGTCGGGGGCGGCAAATGCCAAGTATCAAATCGGCGCGAATACCTCGGCGGGTAACCAGATTGCCTTTTCCATCAATAATATGGCTACCAATTCAGCAGGTAAGGGCGGGATTTCTGCTGTGCTGGTGACTGGTCCTGCGAGTGCGCCCTATGGCATCAACATTGGCAGCACTACACCGTTTTCCGGGGTGATGGATGCCGTGAGCCGTATCGACAAGGCTATCAACGCCATCGACACCTCTCGCGCCAAGCTGGGGGCGATTCAAAACCGTTTCCAAGTCACCATCGACAATCTGAACACCTTTGTGGTGAATCAGTCCGCCGCGCGGTCTGCGATTCTGGATACCAACTTTGCACAAGAGACCTCGAATCTGGCCAAAGCGCAGATTTTGCAACAAGCGGGTAACGCCATGTTGACCCAGGCGAACCAGGCTCCGCAGGCGGTTTTGAGCCTGTTGCGCTGAGTCAGCGCGGGGTTGGGAAAATTTTTTCGGTTAGGCGCAAATTTCAGGCTAAAGATTTCTTGGCGCCTGCCGATAACTGGAACACAAAGGGCAAAAACTGAATTGCCAGTGCCAACAGCCAAGAGGACTAGATCATGAGCAGCGTTATCAACACCAACATCATGTCTCTGCAAGTACAAAATGCACTGAGCATGAACAGTCAATCCATGCAGACCGCGATGCAACGGCTGTCCACTGGCTTGCGCATCAACAGCGCCAAAGATGATGCGGCAGGCTTGGCGATTTCCGATCGCATGACCACCCAGATCAATGGCTCGAATGTCGCCGCCCGCAATGCGCAGGACGGGATTTCGATGGCGCAGACAGCCGAAGGCGCGATGGGGGCACTCACCAGCACCCTGCAACGGATGCGCGATCTGGCCGTGCAATCCGCGAACGCCACCAACAGCACCTCGGATCGGCAAAATCTGCAAACTGAATTTGCGCAATTGCAATCAGAGCTGGGTCGTATCATCAACAACACCCAGTTCAATGGCAAAAATGTGCTGGCGGGTGGGCTGTCGGGTGCGGCGAATGCTAAGTATCAAGTGGGCGCGAATACCTCGGCAGGCAACCAGATTGCTTTCTCTATCAATAACATGACGACTGCTAGCTATGCGAGTGGTGGCATCAAGGGCGTGTTGACGGCGGCTGGTTTGTCGATTGGATCGGGTGCCAGTTTCGGCAAAATCATGAACGCCATGAGTCAAATTGACAAAGCGGTGAATGCGATCGACACCTCTCGCGCCAAGCTGGGGGCGATTCAAAACCGTTTCCAAGTCACCATCGACAATCTGAACACCTTTGTGGTGAATCAGTCCGCCGCGCGGTCTGCGATTCTGGATACCAACTTTGCACAAGAGACCTCGAATCTGGCCAAAGCGCAGATTTTGCAACAAGCGGGTAACGCCATGTTGACCCAGGCGAACCAGGCTCCGCAGGCGGTTTTGAGCCTGTTGCGCTGAGTCAGCGCGGGGTTGGGAAAATTTTTTCGGTTAGGCGCAAATTTCAGGCTAAAGATTTCTTGGCGCCTGCCGATAACTGGAACACAAAGGGCAAAAACTGAATTGCCAGTGCCAACAGCCAAGAGGACTAGATCATGAGCAGCGTTATCAACACCAACATCATGTCTCTGCAAGTACAAAATGCACTGAGCATGAACAGTCAATCCATGCAGACCGCGATGCAACGGCTGTCCACTGGCTTGCGCATCAACAGCGCCAAAGATGATGCGGCAGGCTTGGCGATTTCCGATCGCATGACCACCCAGATCAATGGCTCGAATGTCGCCGCCCGCAATGCGCAGGACGGGATTTCGATGGCGCAGACAGCCGAAGGCGCGATGGGGGCACTCACCAGCACCCTGCAACGGATGCGCGATCTGGCCGTGCAATCCGCGAACGCCACCAACAGCACCTCGGATCGGCAAAATCTGCAAACTGAATTTGCGCAATTGCAATCAGAGCTGGGTCGTATCATCAACAACACCCAGTTCAATGGCAAAAATGTGCTGGCGGGTGGGCTGTCGGGTGCGGCGAATGCTAAGTATCAAGTGGGCGCGAATACCTCGGCAGGCAACCAGATTGCTTTTTCCATTACTAATATGGCTAAAGGTGCCTATGCTGCTGGGGGCATTAGCGGCGTGTTAAGTACCGCTACTGCCAAAATTTCGATCGGCAGTGGCGCGACCTTTACCAAAATCATGACCGCCATGAGTCAAATTGACAAAGCGGTGAATGCGATCGACACCTCTCGCGCCAAGCTGGGGGCGATTCAGAACCGTTTCCAAGTCACCATCGACAACCTGAACACCTTTGTGGTGAATCAGTCCGCCGCGCGGTCTGCGATTCTGGACACCAACTTTGCGCAAGAGACCTCGAATCTGGCCAAAGCGCAGATTCTGCAACAAGCCGGTAATGCCATGTTGACCCAGGCGAACCAGGCTCCGCAGGCGGTCTTGAGCCTGTTGCGCTAAGCTTGAACGGGTGATGCCGGTTTGATGCCGGCTTCCCCGATCACGATGCGCCGCAGGAATCGACGGGTTCCTGCGGATTGGAGGTAAGGCATCATGAGTGGGATTAGTCCAGTGTCTATCAGTAACATCCCCCCGGCAGCCGGGCGGGATGTTTTGTCGTCTTTGCCGCCCAACCCAGTCGGGTCTGCCCCGGTATCTGTCCCGGTGGTTGAGGGGGCTCCGCTGCCATCACGCGCCGCCAAGCCCGAATCGGTTTCGCCGACGCCCTCGAAATCCGAGATCAACCAGGCACTTGAGGATATGATCAAGCGCGGGCAGCCGGCAAATACTTCCGTCCAGTTTTCGGTGGATGAAAAACTGGATCAAGTGGTGATTAAAGTGGTGGATCCGCAAACCAACAAGGTCATCAAGCAGTTCCCGGCGGAGGCGATCTTGAAAATGCGGGAAGAAATGCTCGCGATGGACAGCAAGACCCCCCCGGCGGGGAGTTTGTTGTCCGAGAAAACCTGAGTCATTATTCCCGGTTCTAGTCGGAGGAGGCAGCTATGTCGAGTACATCCAGCGTTGGCGCAACCAGTATGGCGGGCTCAATCAGCCCGAGTGGGATTTCCTTTTCTGGACTCGGGTCTGGCCTTGATATTAATAGCTTGATCACGCAGTTGGTGAATGCGGAGGGGCAGCCCCAGCAGCAGCTGATTACCAATCAGCAAAATAACCTGAACACGACCTTGTCGGCGCTGGGGACGCTGAAAAGCGGCTTGTCTGGCGTACAAACGGCGGTCGATGCGCTGAGCAATATCGATGTTTATCGAACCCGCGCGGTGACGGTGGGCAATAGTGCCTTGTTGAGTGCCACCGCCACACCCGGTACGCCGCAGGGGACTTACCAGATCGAGGTCGATCAGCTGGCGACCGCGCAGAAGCAGGTTTCTGCCGGGTTCGCGTCGGCCAGCAGCACGGTGGGTTCGGGGACGCTGACCTTCACCACAGGCTCGGGGAGCTTTTCGGTGGCGGTGGGGGCGAGTGATTCCCTTTCGACGATCGTGAGTAATATCAATGGGGCGTCCGGTAATTCATCGGTGCAAGCCTCGGTGATCAATGTCGATAATGGCTCGGGCGGCACGACCTCGAAAATTGTGTTCACCTCAACGCAGACCGGGTCGGCGAATGCGATTACGGTCACGGCAGCCGATAGCGATGGCAACAATACCGATGCGAGCGGGCTATCGCAGTTGGCATCGAACAACCTGACGCAAATTGCTGCTGCGCAGGATGCGAAAATTCAGGTGGATGGCCAGCAGGTCACGAGTTCGACCAATACGATCAGTTCGGTGATTACCGGACTGACGCTGAATTTAACCCAGGCGCAAGTGGGGACGCCAACGACGGTGACGGTCGCCACGGATTACTCGCCGTTGACGACGGCGCTGCAAACCTTGGTGACGCAATACAACGCCTATCAGACCACCTACAGTAGCCTGACTTCCTATAATTCATCGACGAATGTGGCCGGTCCGCTCTTGGGGGATGCCACCGCCAACAGCACCAACAATGCGTTGCGGTCGATTTTCGGCAACAACATCAATACGGGTAGCACGACGGTGCAGAACCTGGCGGACTTGGGCATCTCGATTGATCAAAACGGCGTGATGTCGCTGGACACCAGCAAACTAAACACCGCGCTGCAGGCAGACCCGACGGCCGTGAAAAATTTGTTGACCCAGTCGAGTACGGGCCTGGTGGCGCAGGTGGATACTCAGCTCAATCCGTACCTGCAGTTTGGCGGAACCTTTGATACCCGCACGCAAGGGATCAATAACCAGCTCAACAGTTTGACGCAACAGCAATCCGATCTCACGGCGCAGTTGCAGCAGTATCAACAAACCTTGCTGAACCAGTTTACGGCCATGGATTCTTATGTGGCTCAAATGAACCAGTCGCTGGCATTTCTCTCCAAACTGAATTGAGCGCATCCGCCGCCTGGGGCTCAAGTTCTGGACGGATTGGCCGATAACCCCAACAGGCGGAAACGCCCGCATTTCTGAGTTTTACGGGGACGAATCATGTACGCGAAAGCCTATGCAAACAATTACCAGCAAATTGATCTGGCGGCGGAAGTGGAGCAGGCTTCGCCGCATCGCTTGGTCGAGATGCTTTATGAGGGCTTTTTGAAGCACACGGCGAAGGCGCGCGTGGCCATGGAAAATGGTCAGTACGATGTCAAAGCGCACAATGTGAATCTGGCGATGAATATCCTGGTTGGGCTCAAGGGGGGATTGGATGATCAAACCAATCCTGAGTTGGCTGCGCGTTTATTTGAACTCTATGACTACTGCGAACGGCGTTTGCTGGATGCCAGCGCTCGGCGCGATGTCACTGGGTTTGATGAGGTGGATGGCTTGATTCGGCAAATCAAAGAGGCTTGGTCGGCTATCGGCTCCAGCGCGGCTGCACCGCAGGCGGCGGTCGCCTGAGTCACCTCGCGATGGCCATTTCACCTGCATTGACTGAGCGCCTAGCCAAGCTTGCCCGCTTGGGTGCGCAGGTTGATGAAAGGGCGGCGGCGTGGCTAGGCGGCTCGTCGGTCGTTGAGTCGGATTCTGCTTTGCATTCTATGGATGAGGCGCGGCGCCTGCTTGAGTTGACCGTGGATTTGGCGGTGAGTGAAGGGGTGGCGCAGAGTCCGGCTCTGACAGCAATGCGGGCGGAGTGGGAGGCGCGTTTTGCCCGCTTGGCCGTCGCCGTTCAGGCGCGGCAACGCACACTCACCGCAGAGGCGCGCCTGCGCAGTCAGCAAAACCACGCGGCGCAGGAATATCTGCGTCACGCTTAATCACAAGCCATCAAGTACGGCGGGAATCGGTCAAGAGGCAGGCTGAAGCGCTCGAAGCAGGGCGTCAAGTTCTTGAGCGAGGCTCGCTTGCGCGGCATCAGGACATAGCGGGATCAGTGCGCGGCATTGGTGGATGCCTTCCGCGCTGCCAAGCTGGAAGAATAGCCGAGCCAAGGCACGGAGATTCGTTGCATCGCCCGGGAAGCGGGCAAGATACTGGGTGTAGGCGTCGATGGCGCTGGGTAAATCTTGGCGGAGCTCGGCCAGCCGGGCGACCAACGGCCAGTGACTGGGGTTGATGAGCGCCGCCGTGCTGAGTGCCTGACTGGCCTGTGCCGTGTCATGCACCATCAGGCTGGCGCTGGCGGCGCGCAGTAAGGTGTGTTCGAGCAGGACGCTATCTGTCTGCGGATTGCCTTCATTCAGAACGGCGGTGTACGCAGCCAGCGCTTCCGGCCAGTGCTGGTCGAGTTCGTACATCAATCCTAGGGCGTAATTGGCGTAGCGGTTGGCTTCCGTGGGCTCGGGGTGTTGCCGAAGCGCCTGTTCTAGCGTGTGGACGGCCGCGCGATTTTTTTGCGAGAAATGCAGCTCGGCCAGACGCAGACTGGCTTTCGGTGCCCGTTTTTCCTGATTGCGCTGGCGGTCAGCCGCCAGTAATTCATCCAGCATCTGCTGATAACGGGCTTCGGTGGAAGCAGTGACGCTTGGCGACAGTCCGCGCGCCTTGCTCAGCCAGAGGACGCGCTCGGGTTCGTCGAATGCTTCATAGCGGGCGAGCAGCGCCGTGGCCGGTTCGTTGGGGTCGAGCTCAGCAAGGCGAGTGTCGAGGCGCGATTCGATCGTGGGCAGTAACCGTGTGATCTCTGCCGCCCCGTGCAGGATGCCTTCATAAAACTGCCGTCCCAGCGCTTCTGCTTGGCTCGGGTCGAGCGCAAAAAAATCATTGGGTAAGTCCGTGGCGACCAGAATGTGTTGCACCGCTGCTTTGACGAGTTGCTCCGCTGCCGCATACCGATGGCGCATCAAGCGATCGATGGCGCGCATGCGGCGGCGGTGCAGCGCCTGGCGTGCCGGGTTGACCATGTGGAAAAAGGCGCGGTTCGATTCTTGCCCAAGCTGAGCCAAGCGGCTGATTTTATGTATATCTTCCCGCATGGTTTCGATGGCTTGTTTGCGTCGTTGCAGATGATCCCGCAATTGGGTGGGGTCAACCGTAAGCGCTTGATCCATGGCATGGCGGTCGAAAGGCGCCTCTCCCCAATCGAGTTCAGCCAGCGGCCGATGAATCACGCCGTCGATGCGTGCGCCCTGCGCCGAGGGATTGACCAGTGTCACGCCCTGCGGCGCGAAGAATTTGGCCAGGGTGGCCATGGCGGTGATGCCGGCGTAGTAGTCCGGCGTCGTCCAGGCGGATTCCCCTTGATTGGTGGTCACGGCGACTGCGGTGTAATCGAGCAAGGGGCCGGCGGCGGCTTCGCTGCTGCCTTTTGCATGAGTTTGGCCGTTGGCGGCGTGGCATAAATCCAGCCCGGCGAAGGCGATGGTGGTAAAGCCCAGATAGGCGGCGAGCGTCACGCAGGTGTGGGTGACGGTCGGGCCGGCGGAGATCAGGTTGCCGGGGACATTCAGCGGCGGCTCTTCCGCATTCGGCGATTCCGTCCAGGGCAGGAGTTCATCGGTATACAGCAGGCGGTGGGGCCACCGGTTGACGATGCCGGGATAGGCATGATTGCCGGCGACGAGGATCGTCCGTTCATCGAATTCGAACATCTGGCGACTGACGGTAAAACTCACCGGATGGGGATCGACGGTGACCACGAAATCGGGGGTGATGTCCAGTTGCCGGAGCCGGGCGCTGATGCGGGAAACGGCAATCAGAAAGAGTTGCGCGCGGTGGCGGATGATCCAGTCGATTTCCTGATCGAGAGACGGGCCGCCGGCCAGGATCAGGGCGGTTTTGCCCGCAAACAGATTTTTCAGCGGCAGCAGCGACTGGAAAAAATTCGGCAGATTGCCAAGTTGCGCCCGGATGAACGGCAGTTTGCCGAGATTGGCGGTAATCATGTAGCGCTGGCTGCTCAGTTCGGCATCGAGCGCGCCCGTGAGTGCCTGATAGTGATTCGTCGTGTGATCCAGCGCGGCGAGCGACTGCTCGAACACCACGCCGCCGATGCGGAGATAGGCATCGAGCTGCATCAATTCCTGGGCGTTTTCCCATTCTTCCGGGGTCATTAGCTGAACGAAATCGTCCAGCAACTCGGCGATGGGGGGAAAAGCACGCAGAATCTCGGCGATTGCGGGCGGTTCGATGAAGACCCAGCGGCTGCCGCGGGGCAGTGGGGCTTGCGATTGTACGAAGCGGATCAGTTGCCCGGAATCGCTGCCGATGAGGAGATAGAGCCGATCCTGCGCGTGTAGCCGTTGACCAAAATGTTGTTGCAGAATGGCTTGTGCCGGACTTTGCTGGCCGTTTTCCTGGGTACTGGCGAAATGCACCCCGTTGAGCGCGGGGAAAATCCAATCGCCGTGGCTGCTTTGTACGAGGCTGAGCGCGGTATCGTCGGTCAGTTCAAAATGCGTGTCGGTCATGGCGGCTCCTGTGCCTTGTCCTGTGCCGGGGCGCGGTAGAGGGTATCATGTGCAGAGCGCGTGGCGTGGGCAACCGATGTAAGGATGGTGGTGATGATTGAAACACAAACACCCGTGCTGGCACCGGGGATGCGGGTGCTGGTGACCGGTGCCGATGGCTTTATCGGCTCGCATTTGACCGAGATGCTGGTGGCGCGCGGGTTTTCCGTGCGGGCTCTGGTGCAGTACAACAGCTTCAATTCCTGGGGCTGGCTGGATCACTCGGACTGTCGTTCCCAAATCGAGGTGGTTGCCGGCGATGTGCGCGATCCCAATTTCTGCCGTCAGGCGGTGCGGGAGGTGGCCGTGGTGTTTCATCTGGCCGCGCTGATTGCGATTCCCTATTCCTATGCCGCGCCCGATAGCTATATCGACACCAATGTGCGCGGCACGCTCAATATCTGCCAGGCCGCGCGGGATGAGGGGGTATTGCGGGTCATCCACACCTCGACCAGCGAGGTGTACGGCACGGCGCGCTATGTGCCGATTGATGAGGCGCATCCCTTGCAGCCGCAATCGCCTTATAGCGCGTCCAAAATCGGAGCCGATGCGATCGCGCAGAGTTTTCATCGCAGCTTTGGCTTGCCGCTGACCATCGCCCGGCCGTTCAATACCTATGGCCCCCGGCAATCGGCGCGGGCGGTGATTCCGACCATCATCAGCCAGATTGCGGCGGGCAAGCGGCAGATTGCGCTGGGGGATTTGACGCCGACCCGCGATTTCAATTTCGTGACCGATACCTGCCGGGGCTTTATTGCGCTGGCCGAATCTGCCGCTGCGGTCGGGGAAGTCGTCAATATCGGCTCGAATTTCGAGATTTCGATTGGCGATACCCTGCATCTGATCCGCGAGTTGATGGGCAGTGACATCGAGGTGCTGCACGATGACCAGCGCCTTCGCCCCACCCATTCCGAAGTGTTCCGGTTATGGTGCGACAACCGCAAGATTCACGCGCTGACCGGGTTCGAGCCCGAGGTCGATATTCGGCAGGGGCTGGCGCGCACGATCGAGTGGTTTACCCATCCGGACAATCTGAGCCGCTACAAGACCGATATCTACAATGTTTGACGAATTCATCCAGTTTGTCCGTGCGCTGTACGACGAGCCCTCGGCGCCAATCCCGCTGCATGCGCCGGTGATGGGGGCGCCGGAGAAAGACGCCGTCGCCGCGGCAATCGATTCGACCTTTGTTTCCAGTGTGGGCGCGTTCGTGACCGAGTTCGAGCGTGCCATTGCGGACTTTACCGGCGCGGGGTACGCAGTTGCCACGGTCAACGGCACGGCCGCGTTGCACATTGCCCTGCGGGTGGCGGGCGTGCAGCCGGGGGATCTCGTCATCACCCAGTCGCTGAGCTTCATTGCCACCTGCAATGCCATTCACTATTGCGGTGCGGCGCCCGTGTTCGTCGATGTGGACGAGGAAACGCTCGGATTATCCCCCACCGCGTTGCAGCAATGGCTTGAACGGCATGCGGAACGCCGCGCCGAGGGGGCGTTCGATCGGGCCTCTGGTCGCCGTTTACGGGCCTGTGTGCCGATGCACACCCTCGGGCACCCGGCGGCAATCGCTGCGATTGCCGCGGTGTGCGCCGATTGGGGGCTGACTTTGGTGGAAGATGCCGCGGAATCCCTCGGCAGTTGGGTCGGCGACCGCCACACCGGCACCGTCGGTCGCGTGGGGGTGTTCAGTTTCAACGGCAATAAAGTGATCACGACGGGCGGCGGCGGCATGATCGTCACCGACGACGAACAGCTCGCCCTGCGAGCGAAGCACCTGTCCACGACGGCGAAAAAGCCGCACCCCTGGGCGTTCGAGCATGACGAGATTGGGTTCAATTACCGTCTGCCGAATCTCAATGCAGCCTTCGGCGTGGCGCAGATGTCCCGTTTGCCCGGCCTGCTGGCGAGCAAGCGCGCGGTGGCGTCCCGATACGCGCAGTGGTGCGAAGACCACGGTTGGGCGTTTGTGCTAGAACCCCGGGGGGCGCGCAGCAACTACTGGCTCAATGCCCTGCGCATGGCTGATCAAGCAACGCGCGATGCCTTTCTGGCCGCGACCAACGCGGCGGGCGTGATGACCCGCCCCCTGTGGACGCCGATGCACCGTTTGCCGATGTATGCGACCTGTGCCCGGTCGCCCTTGCCGATGACGGAGGCACTGGCCGATACCGTGGTCAATGTGCCGAGCTCTGCCCGGAGGCAGGTCGGCTGATGCGCCGGATCGCGGTGATCACCAGTACCCGAGCCGATTACGGCCTGTTGTACTGGTTATTGCGGGAGATCGACGCGGCTGCGGATTTGCAGTTGCAACTGATCGTCACCGGCACGCATCTGATGCCGCTGTTCGGCCAAACCGAGCAGGGGATCCTGGCCGATGGCTTTACCCCGGCGGCGCGGATTGCGCTGCCGCTCGAATCGGATGAACCGCTGGCGGTGGCCGAGGCGATGGGGGTGGCAACAAGCGCGTTTGCTCGCGCATTCGCGACCCTCTCGCCCGATATTGTGGTGATTCTGGGGGATCGCTTCGAGATGCTTTCTGCGGCGACCGCCGCGTTCACCTTGCGCATCCCCATTGCCCACATCCACGGCGGTGAGGTGACCGAGGGCGCGCTGGATGAGGGCTATCGGCATGCGATCAGCAAACTCTCGGCCTTGCATTTCGCCGCGGCGGAGCCGTATCGCCAGCGGTTGATCCGGATGGGGGAACTGCCCGATCGCGTCTGGACGGTCGGCGCGCCGGGGCTCGATCATCTGACGCGCAGCGAGTTTTTGTCGGCGGAGGCGCTGACTGAATCCCTCGGGCTGGATGTGCGCCGCCCGACCGCGCTGGTGACCTTCCACCCGGCCACGCTCGATACCGACGACGCAGCGGCACAATGCACGAGCCTGCTCGCGGCGTTGGCGGCATTCCCGGACTGGCAGTTCGTGCTGACCCATCCCAACGCCGATCCCGGTGGGCGCGCCATCCTGCCGTTGCTCGATGCTTTCGCACGGGAGGATCCGGCGCGGCGGCGGGTGTTCTCATCGCTCGGGCAGGCGCGTTATCTGTCGCTGTTGCGGCAGGTACCGCTCGTCATCGGCAATTCGTCGAGCGGCATCATCGAAGCGCCGAGTTTCGGCACGGCCACGGTCAATGTGGGGGATCGTCAGCACGGCCGGTTGCGGGCGGCGAGTATCATCGATTGCCCGGTGGACACGCCCGCCATCATCAGTGCCATCCGAACCGCGATTGCCCCGGCCTTTCAGGCGCGCTTGGCGACGGTCGAGAATCCCTATGGTGCGGGCAATGCGGCGGCTAAGATGCTGGCCGTGTTGCGCTCGACGCCGCTCGCACCACTGCGGCGCAAGCCATTTTTTGATTGGGCGGGAAAGAGTCAGGAGATCAACGGATGAATCGACCCTTGATCATTGCCGAGGCCGGGGTGAATCACAACGGCGATTTGGCGCGTGCCGAGGCGCTGGTGGCGGCGGCGGCGCAGGCGGGCGCGGATGTCGTGAAATTTCAGACTTTTCTGACCGAGGAACTGGTCACCGCCGAGGCGCCAAAGGCTGCCTATCAGCTGCGGCAAACCGGTTCCGAGCAGTCGCAGGCGCAGATGCTCAAGGCGCTGGAGCTGCCCTGGGCGGCGCATCATGCGCTCAAGGTGCAGGCCGAATCCTTGGGGCTGGAATTCTTATCGACTGCGTTTGATCGCCCCAGCCTGCGGTTTTTAGTCGATGAATTGGGGCTTGCGCGCCTGAAGCTGCCCTCCGGCGAGCTGACCAATCTGCCGTTCGTGCTCG
This sequence comes from Halothiobacillus sp. DCM-1, assembly GCF_045689735.1. Taxonomy (GTDB): domain Bacteria; phylum Pseudomonadota; class Gammaproteobacteria; order Halothiobacillales; family Halothiobacillaceae; genus Halothiobacillus. Next base: position 1,653,616 of record NZ_CP142685.1, on the reverse strand, counting down.
ATCATGCCCGTACCGGTTTGCCCCTCATCGTCTCGACGGGCATGGCCACCCTCGCGGAAATTGAAACTGCGCTCGGAGTGATTGCGTTTGGCCGGATCGCGCCGCCCTCCGCCGCCCCGAGTCTCGCGGCCTGCGCCGAGGCGTTTTGCTCGGCCGAGGGACAGGCGGCGTTGCGGTCGGGGGTGACGATTCTGCACTGCACCAGTGATTATCCGGCCGCGCCAGAGGCTGTGAATCTGCGGGCGATGGATGCGTTGGCGGCGGCCTTTGGCTTGCCGGTGGGGTATTCCGACCACACGCTGGGCACCGCCGTGGCCGTGGCTGCTGCCGCGCGCGGCGCGCAGGTCATCGAAAAACACTTCACCCTCGATCGCGCCTTGCCGGGACCCGATCACGAGGCCTCGCTGGCGCCCGAAGAACTCGCCCAGATGGTGCGCGATCTCCACACCGTGGCCGACTGCCTTGGGGACGGCATCAAGCGGCCACAGCCCAGTGAGCGGGCGACTGCCGCGGTGGCGCGTAAAAGTGTCGTTGCGCGGCGGGCGATCGCGCGCGGTGCGGTGCTCTGCGCGGAGGATCTGGCGCTGCGACGACCGGGCACCGGCCTGCCGCCATCGGCGCTCTGGACGCTGCCCGGCACGATCGCGCAGCGGGATTACGCGCCGGGGGATTTGCTCGATGAGTAAGCCGGTCGTATTGCTCGGACATGGCGATCATGCGCTGGTGCTGCGCGCGCTGATTCGGGCACAGGGTCGTGATTTGGTCGGGGTGCTCACACCGGATTTGCCCGCGGGCAGTCTCTGGCAGGGCGTGCCGGTGCTGGGCGGAGATGAGTGGCTGGATCACCCTCAAGCCAGGGCGCATGATTTCGCGCTTGGCTTGGGGCGGATGCCGGGTCAGCCGCCGCTGCGCCAGCAGGTATTCGCCAAATTGCGGGCGCGGGGACTGGCGACGCCGCCCTGGATTCACCCAGCTGCCTGGGTCGATCCGAGCGCCCGACTGGCCGATGGCGTGCAGATCATGGCCGGGGCGGTGGTGCAGGTGGCGGCGGTTCTGGCCGAGAATGTGCTCATCAATACGGGCGCGCAAGTCGATCACCACGGACAGATCGGTGCCCATGTCCATGTGGCGCCGGGTGCCGTGCTCTGTGGTTCTGTGCAGCTCGGTGAAGGCGTCTTCGTCGGTGCCGGAGCGGTACTCATTCAGGGCATCACGGTCGGGGCGGGGGCGGAAATCGCGGCGGGTGCCACGATCTATCGATCCGTGCCCCCTGGGGTGCGCTGGATTCCCGGCCGGGCGCCCATCGGGCTGTCGCAACACGAAACAGGAGTTTGAAATGGCCTTCGATTGGCAAACCATCTGTATTCCGCCAACCGCAGAAATCCGTCAGGCCATCGCGGTCATCGATCAGGGCGCCAAACAGATTGCGCTGGTGGTCGATGAGGCGGGCGGTCTGCTGGGCACGGTGACGGATGGCGACATTCGCCGGGCGATTTTGCGGCATGTGGCGCTGGATGCCCCGGTCGAGACGGTCATGAATCGCGCCCCGCGCACGCTGCCGGCCTCGTATTCACGGGCGCAGGCCATGCAACTGCTCGGCAGCGCGCAGGTGATGCAGGTGCCGATCGTCGATGCGCAGCGAAGGGTCGTCGGGTTGGAGACGCTGACGGATCTGCTCAAACGCCCGCGCCGCGAAAATCCGGTGTTTTTGATGGCCGGTGGGTTTGGCACCCGTCTGAGGCCGTTGACGGATCATTGCCCCAAACCGATGCTGCCCGTGGGCGGTCGCCCGATGCTCGAACACATCTTGCAGGATTTGATCGATTACGGCTTTTACCGGTTTTATATCTCGGTGCATTACCTGCGCGAGCAGGTGATCGAACATTTCCAGGACGGCAGTCGTTGGGGCGTGACAATCCAGTACATTCACGAAGATGCCCCGCTCGGCACCGCCGGTTGCCTCGGGCTGTTGCCGAAAGAGGCGGTGCAAAGCCCGGTGATCGTGGTCAATGGCGACATCATGACCCGGGTCAATTACGAAGCGCTGCTGCAAGATCACGATCGCCACACCCCGGCGGCGACGGTCTGTACCCGCCAATATGATTTTCAGGTGCCTTATGGCGTCATCGCGCATGAAGATCAGCGCATCCTCGACATTACCGAAAAGCCCATCCACCATTTTTTTGTGAGTGCGGGCATCTATGTGCTGGCACCGCAGGTGGTGTACGGCATCGAGCCCGCGCAGCGGCTCGACATGCCGGATCTGCTCAAGGCGCAAATTACCGGTGGGCGGGTCGTGCGCATGTTCCCCGTGCATGAATACTGGCTGGATATTGGCCGGATGAATGATTTCGAGCTGGCGCAGAGCGATGCCCCCCGGGTGCTGCGCCATGACTGAACCCGCGCCGCGCATTCTGGCGGTGATCCCCGCGCGGGGTGGCAGCAAGGGTTTGCCCGGGAAAAATATCCGCCCTCTGGCGGGCAAGCCTTTGATTGGCTGGACGATCGAGGCCGCCCGTGCATCCCGCTGGATCACCCGGACGGTGGTATCGAGCGAAGACCCGGAGATTCTGGCGGTAGCGCGGGACTATGGCGCCGAGACGCCGTTTATCCGGCCAGCACAGCTCGCGCAGGATGATACCCCCGGACTGGCCGTGGTACTGCATGCGCTCGATGCGCTGCCGGATTTCGATTGGGTGGTGCTGCTGCAGCCGACCTCGCCATTGCGTAAGACAGAAGACATCGATGGCGCGATTGCACGCTGTTTGAGCGCGGCGGCGCCAGCCTGTGTGAGTGTCAGCGAGGCGCCCTGTATCCCGGGCTGGCTGTTCCAGATCACGCCGGATCACCACCTGCAGGGATTTCTGCCCGAGACCGATCGCCCCAAACGCCGACAGGACGCGCCGATGCTGCACACCCTGAACGGCGCGGTGTATGTGGCGCGCACGGCTTGGTTGCGGCAATCCGGCGGTTTTCTGACGGACGAAACCCTGGCCTGGCCGATGCCGGTCGCGCGCTCAGTTGATATTGATACGCTGCTGGATTTTCGGCTGGCGGAAGTCTTGCTCGCGGCGCGTTTAGCCGACGACGGGCTCGGCTAACTGCTGACGAATCCACGGCAGGAGTTCTTGGCTCGGCAGGCTGCGGTTTTCCGCTTCCCAGCGTAGCCGAACCTCATATTCGCCCGCGGCCAGCCCGCGCTCGCTCACCACGATCCGCAAGGGAATCCCGATCAGTTCCATATCGGCAAAGGCGACGCCGGGGCGCAGTCCGCGATCATCGAGCAGCACGCTGAACCCCTGCGCCGTGAGTTCGGCCTCCAGCTGTTCGGCGGCGGCCTGTACCGCCGGGGCGCGGTGGCCGTTGATCGGCACGATGGCCAGGGTGAAGGGCGCCAGAGGCACGGGCCAGACGATGCCGTTCTCGTCGTGGTTTTGCTCGATGGCTGCCGCGACGATGCGCGAAACGCCGATGCCATAGCAGCCCATAATCGCGGTGGCGGGTTTGCCCGCTTCGTCCAGAAACTCGCATTGCATTTTAGCGCTGTAGGTCGTGCCGAGTTGGAATACATGCCCGACCTCGATCCCGCGCGCCATCTGGAGCGTGCCCATGCCGTTCGGCGCTGGGTCGCCCGCCACGACATTGCGTACATCGGCGGTGATGGGGTCGGGGAGATCCCGTCCCCAATTCACGCCGGTCAGGTGCCAGCCCTCTTCATTGGCGCCACAGATGAAATCCCCGCAGGCGGCGGCCGCATAATCGACCAGCACCGGCAGGCTGAGCCCCACCGGACCGATCGAACCGATCGGCACGCCCGTGAGTGCGCGGACTTCGTCGGCGGGGAGCAGGGCGAAATCTTCGGCAATCCAGGGGTGTTTTGCCGCCTTGATTTCGTTCAATTCATGATCGCCGCGCAGCACCACGGCGACGGCGGGGGTTTCCCGCCCGCGCAGGATCAGGGTTTTGAGGATCTGGGTTGGCGCACAATTCAACGCGGCACAGACTTCGTCGATGCTGCGCGCTCCGGGTGTGGCGACTCGCGCCATCGGCTGGGTCGCTGCGGCACGGGGTTGAGGAAAGGTCGGTGCCATTTCCACATTGGCGGCGTAATCGCCGTCGGTTGCGTAGGCCAGGGCGTCTTCACCGGAGTCGGCCAGTACATGGAATTCATGCGAGCCATTCCCGCCAATCGATCCCGTGTCTGCTTCCACCGCGCGGAATTTGAGGCCGAGTCGGGTAAAGATCCGGCTGTACGCGTCGTACATTGCCTGATAGGTCGTCTGCAGCGAGGCATGATCCGCATGAAAGGAGTAGGCATCCTTCATGATGAATTCGCGGGCACGCATCACGCCAAACCGTGGCCGAATCTCGTCGCGGAATTTGGTTTGAACCTGGTAGTAACACAGGGGTAGTTGGCGGTAGCTCTTGATTTCCCGCCGCGCATAATCCGTGATGACCTCTTCGTGCGTGGGGCCCACACAAAAATCCCGTTCATGCCGATCTTTGACCCGCAGCAGTTCCGCACCATATTTCTGCCAACGGCCGGATTCCTGCCACAACTCCGCCGGTTGAATCGCGGGCATGAGCAGTTCCAGAGCACCGATACGGTTCATCTCCTCGCGGATCACCGCCTCGACCTTACGCAACACCCGCAGGCCGAGCGGGGTCCAGGTATAGAGCCCGGATGCCAGACGACGAATCAGCCCCGCACGCAGCATCAGCTGGTGACTGACGATTTCGGCCTCGGTCGGGGTTTCTTTCAGGGTGGTCAGAGGAAATTGCGAAGTGCGCATGAACGAATCTCGAAAACAATGTAAACCCAATCAAAAAGCCCGGTAGAGACCGGGCTGGCCGCAAGGCGAATCCGCCCTGCGCGGTATTGTGGCACGCAAACCCGCGCAGCGGGCAACGGCTTACTGACTGCCGGCGCAGGCTTTATTGGCGATTTCTTCTGCCTGCTTGATACGACCGGTAATCTCGTCTGCTGTCAGTGAGCGATATTTGCCGTCTTTTTCCTGCACCATCGGCTGATTTTTCGGATCGCGCAGCATGTTGATTTGCTCTTTGGCCTGCTCGCAGGCTTTTTGTGCTTCCGCCTTGTTCACGACGGTGATGGGTTGATCCGGCTTGAGGCCGTCTTTTTTGGGCGCGGGTGCCGCAGAGGGGGTGGTTGATCCCGCCGCAGGGGTCGGCGTGGCGTAGTCTGGGTCGATCTGCTGCGCTTCACCCTGCTGTGGGGGGAGTTGGCTGAAATGGGTTTCGCCGTTTTTGTCGACCCACTTATAGATGGTCGTTTCCGCCTGGGCAGCGGCGCTGCCGAACAGCAGTAAAAGGCTGAAAGCAGCAGTCAGTACAGTCCCTGTCGAGCGCATCATGATTCATCCTGTCCAATTGAGTGCGAGGCCGCCTAGGATAGCGCGTTGCACAAATTGTTCAAACTGTTGGCGGTTCGTGCGGTGGGCAAATTGTTGTCAATTTGTCGCAAATGATAAATGCACTTGATACACTATCTGGATTGACAACAGAATCAGGTGTGCTTGTATGGCCGATCGTCGTCTCAAGGTATTCAACACGGTAGCGCGTTTGCTGAGTTTCACCAAAGCGGCCGAAGCGTTGCACATGACGCAGCCTGCCGTGACCTTCCAGGTGCGCCAGCTCGAAGAACATTTCGATACCCGCTTGTTTGACCGAACGCATAACCGCGTGACCCTGACGGATGTCGGGCATGTGGTGTATGAAATTTCCGAGCGAATGTTCGAGCTGTACGACGAGATGGATCGGCGCGTCAAAGAGATGACGGGTGAGGTCGGTGGCTCGCTCAATATCGGCGCCAGTATGACGATCGCAGAGAACATGCTGCCGGCGATGCTGGGGAAATTTCGCGCCAAACACCGCGATTTGGCCGTGCGTCTCAAGGTGGGTAACACGGAGGCGGTGGTGTCGATGGTCGAACACAATGTGGTTGACCTCGCCATCGTCGAGGGCACCGTCAGCAATAAAAACCTGCTAGTCGAGACCTGCCGCCGCGATGAGCTGGTAGTTATTATGCCGCCGGATCATGAACTGGCGTCCGCAGAGGCGCTGAGCATCGAGCAATTGATGGCGTACGATTTTATCTGCCGGGAAGAGGGTTCGGGCACCCGGGAAATGGTGCTGACTTACCTGGCCGACCATGGCTTTGCCGATGGCTGGGATGTCTGCATGGAGCTGGGGAGCCCGGAGGCTATCAAGGGCGCGGTTCAGGCCGGTATGGGTCTGTCGATCATGTCCTCTTCCGGGATTACCAAGGAATTGAAGCTGGGCCTGCTCAAGGCCGTGCCGCTCAAGCCGCGTTTGTATCGTGATTTTTCTTTTGTGCGTCAACGGCACAAATTCCGTTTGCCTGCCATGGAAGATCTGCTGGAATTCTCCCGCGATTATTGCCAGAAATCGACGCCGATGCTGGATATCGAATCCATTCAGAAAGGTTGATCAACCCCTGTCAACCGGTTGGGCGGGAAAACAAAAAACCTCGGCAACTGCCGAGGTTTTTTTGTTTTATCAAGATTCCGTCGCGCGCCCAGGCATCCGGGCGCATTGCAGACAACTCAGAAGCTGCCTTCGGCTGCCGCTTTCATCATCTTGTAGATAGAGTCACGAACATGCTGGGCGTTGGTTTTGAAGGGCTCAGGCATGTTTTTGCCGCCATGGACGAACATGTCCATGTTCAGAGCATACAGCCAGTAGCGGCCTTCTTTGTCCTCGACCACGGCGATACGGCAGGGCAGATAGGCTGAGAAGTACGGACTGAAATCCACGGCCTGACGGGCAATTTGCGGGCTGCAGTATTGATAGATGGTGAGATACAGTTGTTTCTTGCCGGTTTCGAGTTCTAGCTGTTTGGACAGCGGCATGACGCCCACATCTTTCAGACCCGTGCCGACCACGGCAGAATCCAGGCTGTTTTTGATGTCATCGGGCCCCAAGCCTTTGTTGACTTCCATGCGCCACACGGTGGCTGCACCGAGATCCCCGCCACTGGCGACGAATTTATCGTACAGGTCACTGTAAACATCCATCGCTTGCGGATCGAGCTTGTCCTTGATCGACAGGAAGCCGCAGCCGGAGAGGGAAAGAATCGCGGCACCCAGTACCGAGGCTTTCAGAAGATTGCGCATGAGTTTTACCCCGAATTTGTTGGTTTTCTTTCAAAACAGCACGCGGCATTGTCTTTGCATCAGTAACCGCTGACAAACTGATTTAGTTCATCACGAATCAGTCGCGCTTATATCGCCAAATGCTAATAAACCGAGTGGGATACCCGGAATAATCACCGCCTGCGGGCGCGGAGTGTACCTGTCTCGCGGGAAATCCTCTATGATCGAAGGCCATGGCGCGCGTCGGCGCTTCTTTGACTGTGCGTTACCGGAGTTTCATGCCTAGCTATCTTGTCGTTACCCTGTTCGGCTCCTGTCGTTCCAGCACGCTGGCGGATTTACTCGCTTTGATTGCGGCACAGCACTGCCGGGCGCTGGATAGTCACTTTATGTCGTTTGATGCCGTGAGCGCTTTTGCCTTGCGGATTGGCGGCAATTGGGATCGTCTGGTGCGGGTGGAAACGGCGCTGAAGGATTTTGCCCAGCGCATGCAGCTTGAAATTTCGGTACAGCAGGAGGCGGGGCAAGCCGAGCATGAGGCCGTGTTGCCCTATGTGCTGGATGCCATCGGCTTGGAATCGGCGGATATGTCGGCGGCCATCGTGCGCTTTTGCGCCCGTCAGGGCGTGGGGGTGCGGGAATTGTCCACCCGCTCTTATCGTCCGAAACACAGCAGTGAACAGCTGATCCAATTGCGTGCCGCGGTCGATCTGCCGGCGCATGCGCATTTGGGGCAGTTCAAGAGTGATTTTTTTGATTTGTGTGATGCGTTGAACCTCGATGCGGCGATCGAGCCGGAGCGGGGCATGTCATGAGGAAAATCGACCGATGACCGAGTACGGAGTGACCCTTGGCCAAGCGATTCCGCCCTTCCGTGGTGCTACTGCGGGAGGGCTTTTTATTGATGCGGATACCTACGCCGGGCGTTGGTGGGTACTCTATTTTTATCCACGGGACAACACCCCCGGCTGTACCACGGAAGCGCGGGACTTTGAGCGCCTGCTGCCCGAATTTACGGCGTGCGGAGCCGCTGTGGTGGGCGTGTCCACCGATTCGCTGGCCAGCCATGAGGCGTTCTGCCGCAAACAGGGGCTGAGTTTCCCGTTGATTGCGGATACCGATCAATCGGTGAGTCGTGCCTTCGATGTGATCCGCATGAAGCAGATGTATGGCAAGGCGTTTGAAGGCATTGAACGCAGCACCTTCTTGATCGATCCGGCTGGGATGATTCGGCACATTTGGCGCAAGGTGAAGGTGCCCGGTCATGCCGAGGCGGTGCTGGCCGAATTGGCTGCGCGGATGGATTGAGTGTTGACCCAGCCCTGCCTCGACGATTTCTCTGTTTGATGATTTTTCTGCGACAAGGAGCCGCCCGATGATTAATAACACCCGTCAGCGCAAGTGCTTGTTTGTGCTCGATACCAATGTGTTGATGCACGACCCGACGGCGATTTTCCGCTTTATGGAGCACGACCTGTATTTGCCGATGGTGGTGATCGAAGAGCTGGATAACGGGAAAAAAGGCACCAGCGAGACGGCGCGCAATGTCCGTCAGGTCAGCCGATTCCTGGATGATCTGTTGCAGGATGCCGACCTGGCGAATATCAACCAGGGGCTGTTGATTAACAGCCCTTTGCAGCCGCGCCCCGGAGAGCGCGCCAGTGAAAGTGGCCGGTTGTTTTTACAGACGGCGGTGGAAACATTCGATTTGCCGGCCGGGATGCCGGGCGGGCGGCCAGATAACCAGATTATTGGCATCACCCTCGCTTTGCGGCATCGGATCACGGATCGCGATGTCATCCTAGTCTCCAAGGACATCAACCTGCGCATCAAGGCGACGGCACTCGGCCTGAAGGCGGAGGATTACCAGAACGATCAGGTGCTGGACGATGTGTCCCTGCTGCATTCTGGCATCGTGTCGCTCGACGACCAGTTTTGGGAAACCCACGGCAAGGCATTGGAAGCCTGGCAGGAAGAAGGCCGGTCGTTTTATCGGATTCGCGGCCCGCAAACGGCGGACTGGTATCCGAATCTCTGTCTGCAAATCGAAGGGGCGACGCCGTTTGCCGGGATTGTCCGCCAGATTGATACCGATGGCTCGGCGGTGGTCGAAAGTGCCGTGAATTATCAGCATGAGCGCCAATCGGTGTGGGGCATTACCGCCCGCAACCGCGAGCAAAGTTTCGCGCTGAATCACCTGATGAACCCGGAAGTCGATTTCGTGACCTTGCTGGGTCAGGCGGGCACAGGGAAAACCCTGCTCACGCTGGCGGCGGCGCTGGCGCTCACGCTGGAGAAAAATCGCTACAGCGAAATCATCATGACGCGCGTCACCATTCCCGTGGGGGAAGACATCGGCTTCCTGCCGGGCACGGAAGAGGAAAAAATGACCCCGTGGATGGGAGCGCTGATGGATAACCTCGAAGTGTTGGCGAAAACGGATATGGCGGGCGGTGGAGGGTGGGAGCGTGCCGCCACCAACGATCTGCTGCGTTCGCGCATCAAGATTCGCTCGTTGAATTTCATGCGTGGGCGCACTTTTCAAAACAAGTTTGTCATCATTGACGAGGCGCAAAACCTCACGGCCAAGCAGATGCGAACCCTGATCACGCGCGCCGGTCCCGGCACCAAGATGGTCTGCCTCGGGAATGTGGCACAGATTGATACGCCGTATCTGACCGAGACAACCTCCGGGCTGACCTTCGTGGTCGATCGCTTCAAGGGCTGGCCGCATGGGGCGCACATCACCCTGGCGCGCGGCGAGCGTTCCCGTCTTGCCGAGCATGCGGCGGAGGTGTTGTAACGCCGTCGGTTCGGATACGGGCAAGAAAAAACCCGCCGATTGGCGGGTTTTTTGTCGTCGTCGCCGAAAATTTATTTCGGGCATTCCCCCATGCCGGTGATGAAGTAGCCGGAATCGACATAGAGGTTCTCGCCGGTAATGCCGGAGGCGAGATCCGAGCACAGGAATGCGGCGGTGTTTCCGACCTGCTCGATGGTGACATTGCGTTTCAAGGGCGCGTTGGTGGCGACATAGTCCAGAAAGCCTTTGAAATCCCCGATGCCGGAGGCCGCGAGCGTCTTGATCGGGCCGGCGGAAATCGAATTGACCCGGATGCCGCGCCCGCCGAGCGAAACGGCGAGGTACCGCACATTCGCTTCCAGCGCGGCTTTGGCTACGCCCATCACATTGTAGTTCGGCATGGCGCGTTCGGCGCCCAGGTACGACAGGGTGACGATGGCACCGTTGTCGCGCATGCTGCTGCGGCCGGCCTTGGCCAGCGCGGCGAGGGAATAGGCGGAGACATCGTGCGCCACCCGGAATGCTTCGCGCGACATGCCATCGAGATAGTCGCCATCCAGTGCTTCGCGTGGGGCAAAGGCAATGGAATGCACCAGAATGTCAAACCCTTCAGGCCAGTGTTCGGCCAGCGCGGGAAACAACGCGTCGATTTGTTCGTCCGAGGTCGCATCGAGCGGTAGATAAATCGAAGAGCCGAGCTCAGCGGTGGCTTTTTCCACCTTCTCTTTGAAGCGGTCATTCAGGTAGGTGAAGGCGAGTTCGGCACCCTCGCGGTGCATGGCTTCCGCAATGCCCGAGGCGATCGAGCGATTGTTGGCGATTCCGACGATGAGCGCCCGCTTACCTTGCAAAAATCCCATATCATTCCCCTGTAAGAAGTGTGATTAGCGCGGCGCTTCAGTGCCGTGCCAATGCCCGCCGTTGGCGGATTTCGTTGTCGCCAAGGCAAGTGCCGAAGGCGTGGTTGGCCTGCTAGTGTACCGGTTCGGATGACAAATATAGAGCCTTTGTTCACGCTGAATGTCCCAGATCGCCGCCGTTTCCTGCGGGCGGCGTTGGCGGGTGTGGGCAGCTTCTGGCTTGCGGGGGCTGCCCGCGCGGCTGGTTTGGCCGAAGCCTTGGGGTATTCGCCCAAGTATCCGGCGAATTTCACCGCGTTCCGTTATGTCAACCCGGATGCGCCGAAAGGCGGGCAGATGGCGCTGTCCGTCTTTGGCAGCTTCGATTCGCTCAATCCCTTCGTACTCAAGGGGTTGCCGGCGGCTGGGCTGAATGAGCTGTGCTTCGATACGCTGACCGTGCGTGCCTGGGATGAGCCGTTTTCGGTGTATGGCCTGCTGGCGGATCGGGCGGAGCTGGCGCCGGATGGATTGTCGATCAGCTTTGGCATCAATCCCGCCGCCCGGTTTGCGGATGGCAGTCCGGTGACGGCGGAGGATGTACTGTTCAGCTTCGAGCAATTGATGAGTCCGGCGGCGCATCCCCGGTATCGGCTGTATTGGGCGGATATTCTCGGTGCCGAGCGCGTGGGGGCGGATCAGCTGCGCTTCCGCTTTCGGCAGGTCAACCCGGAATTGCATCTGATCATCGGCGAGTTGCCGGTATTTTCCCGGCGGAGTTTGCAGCACCGCACGCTGGATCAAATGAGCCGCACCGCGTTTATTACCAGTGGCCCGTATCAGGTCGGCGCGGTGGATTATGGCAACACCATTCATTATGAGCGTAACCCGGATTATTGGGCGCGGGCGCTGGATGTGCGCCGGGGGCAATTCAATTTCGATCGGCTGATTTTCAAGTATTTCAAGGATGAAACGGTCTCGCTGGAGGCATTCAAGGCCGGCGAGTTCGATGTGTTCTACGAAACCAATTCCAAGCGCTGGGCGCGGGATTACACCGGTGCGGCCTTTGCAGATGGGCGGATCATCCGGCGGGAGATTCCGCACCGCAATAACGCGGGTATTCAGGGTTTTGGCATGAACACCCGCCGCCCGCTGTTCGCGGATGTGCGGGTGCGGCGCGCGCTGGATCTGGCGCTGGATTTTGGTTGGTCGAACACCCATTTGTTTTATGGGCAATACACGCGCTGTAACAGTTACTTCAGCAATAGCGAACTCGCCTGTTCCGGCGTGCCGCAGGGCGCGGAGCTGGCGCTGCTGGAGCCGTATCGTGCCCAGTTGCCCGCTGCGCTCTTTACCACGCCGTATCAGGTGCCGGTGGCCAATTCGGCGGCCGAACAGCGGCAGAATCTGCTCAAGGCGCAGTCGCTGCTGGCCGAGGCCGGCTGGCGGGTGGTGCAGGATCGCCTGATCAATGCCGAGGGTCAGCCGTTTCGCTTCGAGATTTTGCTGGCGCAGCGCGGCTTTGAACGGATCGTGGCGCCGTATGTTTATAACCTCAAGCGCCTGGGCATCGAGGCCAGTTACCGCACCATCGATGTGTCGCTGTATCAGCAGCGACTGGACCGTTTCGATTTCGATATGACCGTGGTGGCCTACGGCGCCTCGCAATCGCCGGGCAATGAACTGCGGGATCGTTTTGGTTCTGCCGCCGCCCGCACCGATGGCTCCAGCAACTACATGGGGGTGAACAGCCCGGTGGTCGATGCGCTGATCGACCGGGTGATTTACGCCCCCGATCGGGCGGCACTGGTCAGCGCGTGTCACGCGCTCGACCGGGTGCTGCTCTGGGGCGAATATCTGGTGCCAAACTGGTACATTGGTGCCCACCGCATGGCGTGGTGGAACCGCTTCGGCTTTCACGAACCCTTACCCTTGTATTTCGATGCGCTCTCTTGGGCGATGCAAACCTGGTGGCAAACTCATGAACGACCGCAAACTTCTTCGTAATTCCGGCATTGCGCTGCTGCTGGCGTTGCTGGCCGGGTGCGCCACGCCGCCACAATACGCCACGCACACCCAGTTCGTGCCGCCCAGCACCCCGGCGGGTCAGCAGTGTGTGGCGCAGTGCAGTACCGCGTTATCGGCCTGCCAGAACCAATGTGCGGCCACGCGCACAGCCTGCGTGGCGAACATCGAGCCAGCGGCGAAGCAGGCGTTTGAAGCCGCGCTGCAACAGTATGAAGGCGCGCGCCAGCAATACGAGCGGGATCGGCAGCAATACGATTTGAACCAGAATCTCCGGTTTGGCTGGGGATATGGCCAGCCGGTCTTCGTGCCGGGTTATGGCTGGGTGTTTTCTCCGGGGTATTTTGGCCGAGGTTGGGAGGACAACCCGCCCAGCCCGCCGCGCGCGCCAAGTCTGGCCGAGGAGCGGGCGCGGTTGATTGCTGAACGCTGTGACAACGCGCCCTGTGCCTGCCAGTCGAATTACGAACAGTGCTATCAGGGCTGCGGTGGACAGGTGCAGAAATCGGTGGTGTGTGTGGCGCACTGCGAATCCCTGCCCCCGCCGCCAGCGGCCGCCGCGCCGACCCAGCCCTGATTCGCGCCCCCGATACCCGCCATGCGTCGGTATATCCTTCAGCGCCTGCTCCTGATGCTGCCGACGCTGTTCGGGGTGCTGGCGCTGTCGTTCGTGGTCATCCAGTTCGTGCCGGGCGGGCCGGTCGAACAGCTCGTCGCGCAGCTTAAATCGGCGGGGCAGGCGGCGGGCAGTGAATCCGGCGGTGCGCTGTCGGGCGGGCTGTATCGCGGCGATCATGGGCTCGATCCGCACCAACTGGCGCAGATTCGCGCATTTTATGGCTTCGATCAGCCGGCCTGGCAGCGGTTCTGGACGATGATCGGCCACTACCTCAGCTTCAACCTCGGCCAGTCGTATTTCTATCAGCGCTCCGTCACCGAGCTGATTCTCGAAAAACTGCCGGTGTCGATCAGCATCGGGCTCTGGACATTTCTGCTGACCTATCTCGTATCGATTCCTCTGGGGATCGCCAAGGCGGTGCGCGACGGCAGCCGGTTCGATACCGTCACCAGTACGCTGATTCTCATCGGCTACGCGATCCCGAGTTTCGTGCTGGGCATCGTGTTGATCGTGCTGTTTGGTGGCGGGAGTTTCTGGCACTGGTTCCCACTGCGCGGCCTGACCTCCGATGATTTCGCCCAGTTGTCGCTCTGGGGCAAGGTCACGGATTATTTGTGGCACCTCGTGTTGCCGGTGACCGCGATGGTGGTCGGCAATTTTGCCGTGATGACCATGCTGACCAAAAACAGCTTCATCGAGGAAATTCGCAAACAGTATGTGCTGACGGCGCGCGCGAAAGGCTTGGAGGAGCGCTCTATCCTGTACCGCCATGTGTTTCGTAACGCGCTGATTCCGATCGTGACGGGCTTCCCCGCCGCGTTCATCGGCGCGTTTTTTACCGGCAGCCTGCTGATCGAAACCATTTTCTCGCTCGATGGCCTGGGGTTGTTGTCGTATAACGCCGTGATGCAGCGCGATTATCCCGTCGTGTTGGGCACGCTCTATGTGTTCACACTGATTGGTTTGGTCGGCAAACTCCTGTCGGATCTGGCCTATGTGCTGGTTGACCCGCGCATTGATTTCGCGGCGGTGAACCAATGACAGCCAGCCCCTGGCGCCGGGTCTGGCAGCGGTTTCGCCGACATCGGCGAGGTTATCTCAGCCTGTGGATCTTCTCGATTCTATTTGCCTTGAGTTTATTTGCCGGATTATTGGCGAATAATCGGCCATTATTGATTCATTATGATGGACAGTGGTTCTTCCCGCTCTGGAATAATTACACGGAGATTCAGTTTGGCGGCGATTTTTATACCGATGCCGATTACACCGATCCGTATGTGATCGATAAAATCCGCGCGCGAGGCTGGTTGATTCGCGCACCGATTCCTTTTTCATACGACACGATCGATTATTACAACGCCGCGCCGAACCCCGCGCCGCCCAATGCCCGCCACTGGCTGGGCACGGATGATCGGGGGCGGGATGTCGCGGCGCGGCTGCTGTACGGCTTTCGCCTGTCCGTCCTGTTTGGCCTGGCTTTGACCGCCATTGGCCTGGTGATTGGCATTTTCATGGGGGCATTGCAGGGATTTTTTGGCGGGCGGGTCGATTTGATTACCCAGCGATTGATTGAAATCTGGGGGTCGATGCCGGAGCTGTATTTATTGATTATTTTCGCCTCGATTTTTGAACCCTCGATCGGGTTGCTTCTAATTTTATTGTCGCTGTTTGGCTGGATTGGCCTCTCCGATTATGTGCGGGCCGAATTTCTGAAAAGCCGACAGCTCGACTATGTGCGGGCGGCGCGGGCAATGGGCGTCTCCCATGCGCGCATCATGTGGCGGCATTTGTTGCCGAATGCGCTGACACCGGTCGTGACTTTTTTGCCCTTCCGGGTCTCGGGGGCGATTCTGGCCTTGACCAGCCTGGATTTTCTGGGGCTGGGCGTGCCGCCGTCTACGCCGTCGCTGGGTGAGCTCTTGGCGCAGGGGAAAAACAACCTGGATGCCTGGTGGCTTTCCCTCTCGACCTTTACGGTGCTGGTGGGTACCTTGCTGTTACTGATTTTTATTGGGGAAGCGTTACGCGATGCGCTCGATGCGCGGAAATCGCTGAGCTGAACCGCAGGGAGGATGCAGGATGATCTGGCTATGGACGGTGTTGGGCATGATCGTCGGTGCAACGCTGGCCGATGAAGTCGGGCTGGTTGCCGGGGGGCTGGCCGGTTACCTGTTGGCGCGCATGCAGCAATTATCTGCTCGTGTGGCGGAACTGAGTGATGAAGTGGCGCGGTGGCGTGCGTCGCCTGCTGCGCCCGTCGCCGAATCAGTCATCGAGCCTATGCCCGATGAGCTGGATGCGCTGAATGCGTTGGATGAACCGCAGGCGTGTGCGGCGCGGGCGGAATCCCCCCGGCCTTCGCCAGCGCCCCCGGCGATGTCGGACGCCGTGCCTGCATCGCCTGATGAGGCGCAATGGCCGAGCACCGCCCCGGCCGGCGCGCATGGTTACGGCTGGCAACCACCGGTCGATTCTGCCCCGCAGGATACCCCGTTCTGGCAGCGCGCCTATGACTGGCTGGTGACCGGCAATGTGGTGGCGAAGCTCGGCGTGATCGTGCTGTTCTTCGGCCTGGCCTTTCTGCTGAAATACGCGGCGGATCGGGCGATTTTCCCGATCGAGTGGCGGCTGGCGACCGTGGCGCTGGGGGGCGGCGTGTTGTTCGGCTTCGGCTGGTTTTTGCGCCATCGGCATGCGGGGTACGCCCTGGTTTTGCAGGGCGGCGGGGTGGGCGTGGTTTATCTCACGCTGTTTGCTGCCTTCCGGCTGTATGAAGTTCTGCCAGCTAGCCTGACCCTGGGGCTGATGTTGCTCGTGGTCGCGTTGGCGGCGGCGCTGGCGATCGTGCAGGATGCGCGTAGCCTGGCGGTGCTCGGCATCAGCGGTGGCTTTCTTGCCCCGATTCTCGTCGGCGACACCGAGGGCAGCCATGTCGAATTATTCAGTTACTACCTGATTCTCAATTCTGGCATTGTCGCGATTGCCTGGCGCAAAGCCTGGCGCGGGTTGAATCTTTTGGCCTTCCTGTTCACTTTTGTGATTGGTACCGCCTGGGGGGTGCTGAGCTATCAGCCGACTCTGTTTGCCAGTACCGAGCCTTTTTTGCTGGGATTTTTCCTGATTTTTCTGGTGACGGCGCTGCTGTTTGCGCGCCAGCAGGTGGCCGCCCATCAGCGGGATTATGTGCAATCGAGCCTGGTATTCGGCCCGCCGTTGGTGGGCTTCGCCTGGCAGTCGGCACTGGTTGAACCGTTCGCCTATGGTCTCGCTTGGAGCGCGCTGGGGTTGGGGCTGGGCTACCTCGGGCTGTATGGCCTGTTGCGTCGCTGGGATGACGGGCGTTATGCGCTCCTGCGTGCGGCCTTCTTGGCGCTGGGGATCGGCTTTGCCTCGTTGGCGGTACTGTTTGCGTTCGATGTCGCGTGGACGGCGATGACCTGGGCCATCGAGGGCGCCGCCATGCTCTGGATCGGCCAGCGGCAAGGGCGGCGGCTGCCGGTGGTGTTCGGCCTGGGGCTGCAACTGGCGGCCGGCGGACTGTTTTTAGGCGAACCTCCGGCGCTGGATTCCTCGTGGGTGTTGCTGAGCCCCTTCTTTTTCTCTGCCGGTTTGCTCGGTCTGGCCGGCCTGATGAGTGCTTGGGTCTTGCAGACATCCCGGTTGGCGGTTTGGTTGTGGGTCTGGGGCTTGCTTTGGTGGTTCGGGGGCGGGTTTTATGCGCTTGCGCAGTCCACGGTGTTCCTCGAACCCTTTACCCTGTGGTTGATGTTTGCGGCGGCTTCCTTTGGGGGATTGGCCGTGCTGCGTCGTTGGCTCGACTGGTCGATGCTCGCCCAAGTCCCCGCGCTGTGGCTCGGGACGATGTGGGCGGTGGGGCTGCTGATCTTCCTGCTAAACAGCAGCATGATCCGAGACTTGGGGTGGTTCGCCTGGCTGATGGGGTTCGCGGTGCTGTACGGCAGCCTGTTCGCTTATGAACGCCGGGGCGCCGCCGTGACGGCTACGGCACGGGTGTATGGGCTGGCGCTCTGGTTGATGTTGCTGGTGTGGGCGCCGATCTTGGCCGAATGGGTGTATGGCCTGGTCGGTAACTTCACGCTCGATCTGGCTTGGCTGAAGATGGCCCCCAATGGCGGTGGATCGACGGCGACGGGTGCTTGGCTGCCGTTGAGCTGGGGTCTGGTCGGCACGCTGCTGCTTGGCTGGCTGCATTGGGCGCGGCACTGGCCGTTGGCCGCGCCATGGCTGCCGACCTACCGGGGTTGGGTCGCGGGCGGTTTTGTGATCTTCCTGCTCGGCTGGTTGAGCCTGATGAATGGCCTTTGGCTGACCAATCCAAACTATGCGACCGCGTGGGCGGCGCCCTGGTCGCTGGGCTATGTGCCCCTGCTCAATGGGGTCGATGCGTTGTCGTTGGGGGCGTTGGGGGTTCTCTGGCAGGTACTGCGCGTGCCGAGGGCGGGGGCGCCGTCCGGTGGGTGGCGTTTGGGTCGCTGGTGGCTCGTGTTCGCGGGTTTTTTGTGGCTGAATGCCCTGATTGCGCGCAGCCTGAGCGTGTGGACCGGCGCCCCGTTGGAGGATTGGCAATTTCTTGAGGACGCGCGGGTGCAGACGGCGTATTCGATTGCCTGGTCGCTGCTTGGATTGGCGCTGATGGGCTGGTCGAGCCGCCGTCAGTTCCGACCCGGTTGGTGGTTGGCGGCCGCCTTGCTGGCGCTGGTGGTGCTCAAGCTGTTTCTGGTCGATTTATCCGGCAGCGACACCCTGGCGCGGATCATCTCGTTTGTCGGCGCAGGGGTCTTGTTGCTCGTGGCCGGCTATGTGGCACCCATTCCCGCGAAACCGGCTCAACCCGATTCGCCGGGCTAATCGGAGGAGCAGAATGTATCTGCCAGCACCTGAACCCGCGCCTGATGCAGGGCGGCCTTGATGGCCTGCCCGTTCAGGCCGGCGGCGACCCACGGCGCGGGCGACACCTGCTGGGCGCAGGCGAGTGCCCGACGCAGTTTGTCGGCCTGGGGGTAGTCGCAGTTTTCCGAACCCAGCCGTCCGCGGGCATCGGCCGTGCAGGCGGTGAGCACGGCTTCCAGCCGATCGGGGCGGCGGAAGCCATCGAGCGATTCGAGCAGATCGAGCAGCGTGGCCGGGCGCATTTGGAGCGCTTGATGCACGCGGCCATGCTGCGCGGTGACGAGCAGCGCGAGTTCCTGCACGACCCGGGGAACGCGCAGCCGGGTGCAGAGCGCCCGCGCAGGCGCCACGCCGCGCGCCTCGTGGCCGATGTGGCGCGGCCATTCTTCCCGGGGCGTGAGGGCTTTGCCGAGATCGTGGCACAGCATGGCGAAGCGAATGGCGGGGTCATCCGTTAGTTGGGCGCAGGCGGTGAGCGCCAGCAGGGTGTGAACCCCGCTGTCGATTTCCGGGTGATACTGCGGGGGTTGGGGCACGCCGAACAGCGCCTCGACTTCAGGAAACAGTACGGCGAGCGCACCAGTCTGCCGCAGCACCTCGAAATAACGGGCGGGGTTGGGGCTTGCCAAGGCTTTGTGGGTTTCCTGCCAGACGCGCTCGGCGGTCAGGCTCGTCAATTCCCCGCTCTGTGCCATCTGTTGCATCAGACTGGCGGTTTCCGGCGCAAGGCTGAAGCCGAGCGGCGCGAGTTGGGCGGCAAAACGGGCAACGCGCAGCACGCGCAACGGGTCTTCCCCGAATGCCGGGCCAATATGCCGCAGCACCCGGCGCTCAAGATCGGGTTGAAAACCCAGCGGGTCGATGAGCTGGCCATCCGCCGTTTGCGCCAGGGCGTTGATGGTCAAATCGCGGCGTACCAGATCGTCGGCGAGCGTCACCGTGGGGTCGGCATGAAAGCTAAACCCTTGATGCCCTTGCCCGGTTTTGCGTTCGGTGCGCGCCAGCGCATATTCCTCGCCGGTGTGCGGATGCAGAAACACCGGGAAATCCTGGCCCACGGGCTTGAAGCCGCGCCGCAGCATTTCGTCGGGCTGGCTGCCGATGACCACCCAGTCCCGATCCTGCGCGTTGCGGCCGAGCAGCCGGTCGCGCACGAAACCGCCGACGATATAGCACTCCAGTCCTGCGGCGGGGTCGGTCATGTTGCGGATGCCTCCGGTGGCGGGACTAGGGTGGCGAGCTGTTGCTGCACGGTGAGGAGCTGTTGATGGAAATCCTCATGCTGCGTCACCGGGCAGAGCCCGTGCAGGCGTCGGTGGGCGTGGTCGAGCGGGCTGCCGACCAGTCCCGCGGTGACAATGAACTGATGGACGGGGCAACGCTCGGCGGGGTCTTGCCCGGCTTGATCGTCTTCGGGCGCAGGCGTGAGCAGGGTGGGGAGATTGGTGACCATCCGCCAGTGGGCGGCGATGGCGCCCAGGGCGGTGCGGGGGCGGGTGGGGGCGGGGCAAGTGGGTTGCTGGCTCAGCCACTCGCCGATCCGCTCCGGCGACATCGGCCGCGCCAGCCCGAAGCCTTGGCCGTGGTCGGCACCGAGTAGTTGCAGCGCCTCGATCAGATCGGGCTGTTCCAGCCCTTCGGCAACGACCTGTAAATCCAGCGCGTGCGTCATGTGGATCAGGGCGCTGATGAATTTGATGATGCGTACCGGATCGGTGTAGATCGAGCGCACCAGCACCTGATCGATCTTGACGGTGTCGAACGGCAGATTGTTGAGTCGGATCAGGCCACTATAGCCCGCGCCCAGATCATCCATGGCGAGGCTGATCCCCAGGGCTTTCAGGGCGTGCATCTGTTCGACCGCCTGATCCAGGGCATGAATCTCCTGCTGTTCGAGCAGTTCGAGCGTGAGCCGATGCGGGGCGATGCCATACCGTTGCAGGGTGTTGGTCACCCAGTGGACACAGTGAGGATCGGTCAAGGCTTCAATCGGCAGATTGAGCGACAGGCTCAAAGCGGGCAGACCCTGCTGATCCCAGCGAGCCAACTGCGCCAGACCGGCCGCCAGACCCTGGATGAACAATTGCGTGATTTGCTCCTCATTGAGCCGGGGAATGAAGGCGCCGGGGGGGATGATGCGGCCATCATCCAGCCGCAGCCGCGCGAGCGCCTCGACTTTTTCCAGCCGCCCCGAGCCGAGGTTGCAAATGGGTTGGTAATCGAAATAAATGCCTTGATGGTAAAACGCATGGCGCCAGTGGGCGACTTCCTGCACCGAGACATTGACGGTGGGCGGGTGTCGGAAGCGTTGCCAGGTTTGGCTGACGATCAGCCCGACCTGCTGGAAAAACGCCTGACGCAGAGGGGATTCAAACATGCCGGGATACGCAGCGTAGACGCTTAGCACGGCCTTGGGGGTGCGTTCGGCATTGGTCAGGGGAATGGCAACTGAGCTGCGGATGCCGACTTCGGCCATCACTTCCCGCCAGGGCAGTCCTTCGTCACTCGTGCTGTAACTCGGAATGCTGATGAGTTTGCCTTGCTGGAAGGCACGGGCGGTGGCGCCTCGCGTGCGATCTTCCTGGGGGTCGATGCTCGGCAGCCGGGAGGCGCCGAATTTTCGCTGCATCGCTTCGATCAGTGGCTCCATGCCGCTGTTGAAATTGACGATGAACACGCCCTGGGGGTCGGGTGCACCGATCCAGCCGCCGACGATGCCGGGGCATTGTTTGAGGAGATCGAGGGTGCGTTCATTGAATTCGGCCCAGGAGAGATCCGTGCTGGACAGCGCATCGATGGCCACCAGCGCCTGTTGAAAGTCCTCGCTGATGTCGTGCTCGGCTTCCAGTTCTTCGGCCAGCTCGACCGAGAGCCGTTCAGTCAGGATCAGTTCGAGTTTGTTCAGTTCCTGCATGCTCAGGCGGAAGCGCGCCAGCAGATCGTCGAACTGATGCAGATAAATCGTGATGGCGCGCACCAGGCTGCTGGCGGATACCCCGATCAGGGCGTGGATTTTGCCGACTCGCCGGGCATTCTCCCGGTGTTCGGCTTCGGTGAGTTCGGGGGCGAGCAGTTCCAGCAAATGCTGCTTTTGCCGACTGACCAAGTGCGTGTATTCCGCCGGCGAGAGCCAGCGCACGATGGCCGCCGAGGCCGGGTCGGTGGCGACGAGTTCGTGGTAGAAATAGTCCACGAAGGATTCCACCAGCGCCGGAATTTCTGCTTGGAAGGTTTGCAGTAACACCGCTGCACCGTGGCCGTAGGGCTGGATGCGCGGCGTATCGGGTTCTTCTTTCAGGATTTCGCCGGTTTGTTCGTTCCAGAAGCACCAGGGGTTTTTGCGGGTTTGCTTGTGGCCTTTGCACACATACAGCGCGGCATCGGCGTGCCGGATGAGTTGATCGGGTTCGGCATCGTCGGACGGGAACAGCGTGATGCCCATGCTCACGCGCACAATCGCTGTTTGCTTGGAAAGATCGAAAGGCTGGGTGATGACTTCGACCAGGCGGGTCAACAATTTGCTCAAATGTTTTTTCCGCTCGATGCCCTCGATCAGCAGAATGAATTCATCCCCGCCCTGACGCACGGCCAGATCGCCATCCCGCAGGGTGTCTTTCAATCGTTGGCCGAGGGTTTTGAGCAACCCATCCCCAGCGGCATGCCCCCAGCGGTCGTTGATCGGTTTGAAATCATCGAGATCGAGCATCACCACCGCCAGCATCGTGTTGCCCCGCCGGGCGCGCGCCATCGCCTTGGGCAGTTCCTCATCCAGAAAACGGCGGTTGGCCAGCCCGGTCAGCGCATCGTGATAAGCGAGGTAGGCCGTGCGTTCATGTTCGCGGTTGAGCTGCTGTTGCAGATCCAGCTGGTTCAGGGTATGGCTGATCAGCTCACCCAGATGGCACAGGGCATCGATGATCAGGGGTTCCAGGACTTCGTAATGCACGACCACCAGGCTGAGCACCGCCCAAGGGCAGTCTGGTCGATGCAGCGGAATGAAAAGCTGGCTGGCCGTTTGCCCGGCAGGAACCCAGGGGAGCCAGGGCGTGATCCAGGGCGATTCCTCGGCGGGAATCACCCGGGTGATGTCCTGACATTGCGCTTGATTGGTCTGTTCAAACAGCACGGCGCGCATCGTCGCATCGAGGGCGCGCAGTTGGGTTTCGGTATCGGCACCCGCCGCCAGAATTTTGAGTGATTGCTGCTGGGGGTCGGTTTGCGCCACCCAGACGGCAACAAACAGGCCGGAGGAGAGCAAATGCGTGCAGATGCCGTCCAGTAGCGTCTGTTCATCGGTCGGCGCAATCAACAGATCGATCTGCCCCAGCAGCGCCTGCAATAGGGCACGCTTGCGTTCGAGGCGTTCTTCAGTGGTTAGCGGGTGGGTAAGGGCTTGGGTCACGGCAGACGCTGCGCTCGGTCGCGGGGGAATCTGCGCCAGCTTAGTCAAGCGACGGCATAAAATCCATGCCTTAAATCCCTGCCTTTCGCACGGCGTTCCACCTGACCGCTGGCGCCGTGTCGTGCGATGCGCCGGACTCGGGGTAGGATACCGGCGTAAACCCGGAGAAATAGAATGACCGAATGCTGGAATGAGCGCACACAATTACTGCTGGGCGAGGACGGGCTGGCACGCCTCGCCCAGGCGCGGGTGCTGGTGGCCGGTTTGGGCGGCGTCGGCGGCGCCTGTGCCGAATCGCTGGTGCGTGCGGGGATCGGCACGGTGTGGCTGCTCGATCACGATGTCTTTGGTGCCTCGAACCTCAACCGGCAGCTCCTGGCGACCGAGGCGGTTTTGGGGCGCGCCAAGGCGGCGGTGGCTGCCGAGCGGCTCGCCTCGCTCGGAACTGGCGCCGCGCTGATCCCCTTGCCGATCTTCCTCGCCGAATCGGCCGTGGCGGGTCTGCTCGATGAGCTGGCGCCGGATGCCGTGGCCGATTGCATCGACACGGTTGGTGTGAAGGCAGAACTGTTGATGCAGGCGCGCGCGCGCGGCATCGCGACCATGACGGCGCTCGGCGCGGGTAACCGGCTGGATGCCGGGGCGGTGCGCCTTGGCCGGCTGGATCAGGTGCAGGGCTGTGGTTTGGGCCGCGCCCTGCGCACCCGCATCAAACGCGCGGGCGTGCCACGGGATTTTCCGGTGGTCTATTCCACGGAATTGCCGGTGAAAAAGCCCGCACCGCATGTGCCGAACGAATCGGGCATCCGCCCACGCGCCATCAACGGCACCATCAGCTATCTGCCGAATATCTTTGGGCACATGGTGGCCGGTGAATTGATCCGTCGGCTGCTCCGGGAGACGCCATGAACTGGGAGCTGGCGTCGTACATCGTCACCGTGATCGGTCTGCCCTTCGCGATCGCCGTGTTTTTGTATGACCAGCGCCGTGAACGGGAAAACGAAGACGAGGCGATTTGGCAGGATTTATCTGAGGCCTATATCGATTTCCTTAAAGTCGTGCTTGAGCACCCGGATCTTCAGTTGCGCAGCCAGCAGGCGACCCCGGCGTTGAGTGCCGAACAGCAGGAACGGCTGCTGGTGATTTTCGATATGTTGATTTCGCTGTTCGAGCGCGCGTATCTCTTGAGTTACGAGCCGGACATGGACGAAAAACACCAGCGGCGCTGGCATTCCTGGGAGGATTACATGCGCGAATGGTGCCGACGGGAGGACTTCCGTACCCGATTGCCGGAATTACTGCGCGGTGAAGACCCGGATTTTGCGGCCTATATTCGCCGGCTGGCTGCGGAGGAGGCCGCGGATGAACCAGCCGGGCGATCCACTGAGCCGGATCAGTCCTGATCGTCCGCCAGTAGCCCGTGCTGTTTGAGCTTTTTGCGCAGGGTGCTGCGGTTGATGCCGAGGCATTCTGCGGCCTTGGATTGATTTTGCCCGCAGCGCGCCATCGCGGTTTGCAGCAACGGGCGCTCGACCTGATTGATGACCAGATCGTACAAATCCTTGGGGTGATCGCCTTCCAGTGCTTCCCAGAGTGCGTCGAGCGCGCCGCGCACGGCCTGTTGCACGGGGTTGTCGCCGTGTGGGTCGTGGGCATTGAGGCACAGCCAGCGGCCATTGGCGAGCGGCAATTCCGCAGAGGCGGCCTCGGCGGTTTCCGGGGTGGCAGACGGTTGACGAAGCGATGAGGGTTTCACAGGGGCATCCGGCAGTGTGCGTGCGGGCTGGCGTGCCGTGTCAGCCAGTCGCGTTGTTCGGCGGCACTGGTCAGGGTGTTGAACACGGCGCGGTCAGCCTCGGTTGATCCAAGTTGCGGAGCATACCAGCCGAGGTGTTTGCGTGCGATACGCATTCCCAATGATTCGCCGTAATGTTGATAGATGTTTTCAATCTGCTGGCGGAGCAGGTCGAAGCGTTCGGCGACGGTGGGCGGGGGCGGCGCGGTCTGGCCGGTGAGCAGCGCGCGCAGTTCGGCAAACAACCACGGGCGGCCAAAGGCGCCCCGGCCGATCATCACGCCCGCCGCGCCGGTGTGTTCGAGCACCGCGCGGGCGCGGGCAACCTCAGTGATGTCCCCATTGGCGAAAATCGGGATGGGGACAGCCGCGACGACCTCGGCGATGGTGTCGTATTCGGCCTCGCCGGTGTATTGATCGGCGCGGCTGCGGCCATGAATACTGATGAGCTGGACGCCCGCATCGACGGCGCGCCGGGCGATTTCCACGGCATTTTTCTGCGCGCGTGTGGGGCCGGTGCGCATTTTGAGGGTGACCGGACAATCGACGGCGGCGACCAGCGCCCGCAGGAGCTGTTCGACCAGCACCGGCTCGGCCATCAGCGCGGAACCCGCCGCTTTCTTGCAGACTTTCTTGGCTGGGCAGCCCAGGTTCAGATCGATGAGCTGCGCGCCCTGAGCGACGGCCTGGCGGGCGGCCTGAGCGAGCTCGTTGGGATCGTTCCCCAGCAGTTGCACCGCACGCGGTTCGGGATCGGTGGCGTCGATTTGCCGACGGCGAGATTTGGCGCTGTCTTGCAATTCGGGCTTGCTGCTGACCATTTCGGTGATGACCAACCCGGCGCCGAACGCGCGGCAAACCTGGCGGAAGGGGCGATCGGAGACGCCCGCCATCGGCGCGAGCGCGAGCGGTGGGTCGATCCGCAGCGGGATACCGTTGCGCCCCGTCAGCGTAATGGCCGGGCGCTGTGCCGTCATGCGAGCCAGCGGCGACACTCGGCCTCGCCCGCGCGGTGGTGCTGGAGTAATTCCAGGAACACGCGCGGGTCTTTGCGGAAGGTCATCTCGCCCGCGCGCGGAAAGAGCCAGTCTTTTTGTCGGGAGAGCCAGAACCGCAGGGCGGCCGAGCGCAGTAGCAGCGGCCAGGCGTCCCGTTCATCGGCGGTGAGGGGCCGTTCTTGCTGGTAGCCAGCGAGCAGAGCCTGGGCACGCACCGGATCGATGCGGTGGTCATCCGTCCGGCACCAGTCGTTGACGGTGACGGCGAGGTCGTAGCCTAAGGCGTCGTTACAGGCGTAGTACCAGTCGATGATGCCGGTGAGTTGATCGCCGTCGAACAGCGCGTTGTCGCAGAACAGATCGGCGTGGATCGCACCTTGCGGCAAATGCGTGCGCGGGGCGGCGGTTTGCGCGGCGAGTTCGGCCGCCATCAAATCGGCCTCTTCGGCGGGGAGATGGCCGGACAGGGTGGCCGCGACATCGCATGCCCAGGGCAGGGCGCGATCGGGTGGCCGATAGCCGGAGAATGCCGGGCTGACCCGATGCGCCCGCCCCAGGATGCGGCCGAGAGCCTGGCACTGCGCCGGGCTGGGCTGGTCGATGGATTGCCCCCGCAAGCGCTGCACCAGCGCGGCGGGTTTGCCGTTCAGGGTGTTGAGATAGCTGCCATTGGCGGCGCACAGGGGATGTGCGGTGGGAATGTCGTGCTCGGCAAAAAATGCCATCAGATCAAGGAAGTAATGCAGTTCTTCCGCCCGGTGGTGTTCAAACAGGGTGAGCACCAGCGCCTGGCGATCGGTGGTGACGAAGTAGTTGGTGTTCTCGATGCCGGCGGCGATGCCCGCATGACTGTGCAGCGTGCCCGCGTCATATTGCGTCAAAAAGGCGCGGAGCTCAGGTTCGTGAACAGGAGTGAAAACCGACATGCGGGCAGTTCCAGGGCGATGATCCAGCGATGAGGCGGGCAGGGTAGGCGAAAACGCGGGCTTTGAACAGCACTCACAGATCCAGCAGTTTGCGCTGTTCTTCGGCGGTCGCCCGCAGATCGCGGTTGCGGTAGAAATCAAAAATGTGATCCACCACGGCTTGCGGCTCATCGCAGACGGTAAATAAATTCATATCGCCGGGGCTGATGGTACCGGCAGCGATCAGGGTCTGTTCGAACCAGTCGAGCAGGCCGCGCCAGAAGTTGCTGCCGACCAGGATGATCGGAATGCGGCGGGATTTGCCGGTTTGTACTAGGGTGAGGATCTCGGCCATCTCATCGAGGGTGCCAAAGCCGCCGGGCATGACGACATAGGCCGAGGCATGCTTGACGAACATGACTTTCCGCGCGAAAAAGTGTTGAAAATGCAGGGAAATATCCTGATACGGATTATCGTGCTGTTCGTGCGGCAGGGTGATGTTCAGCCCCACACTGGGCGCGCCGCCGTCTTTGGCCCCCTTGTTGGCCGCTTCCATGATGCCGGGGCCGCCGCCGGAGATGACCGCGAAGCCGCCATTGGACAGCAGGCGGGCGATTTCGACCGTGCGCAGATAATCCGGATGATCCGGCGCGAAGCGGGCGGAACCGAAGATGGTGACCGCGGGTTCGATGCTGGCGAGCGTTTCATAGCCTTGGACGAACTCGGCCATGATCTGGAAAATTTTCCAGGATTCGTGGCTCAGCCGTTCGTTTTTGTCGATGCGGGGCGGGTGGTTGGGCAGGCTCGGGCTCATGAAAGGCAGGCTCGAAAAGTAATGAAAAATTTCCGCGCGGTCTTGTGGCCGCAGGCGTTCGGCGCGCGACCGGCTTATAGTAACGCACCCCCCGTAATTTTCTGATGGCTCGCCGATGACAGATTCTCTTCCTGCTGCTGATGTTGCCCCGCTGATTCTGGTCGATGGCAGTTCGTTCCTGTTTCGCGCCTTCCATGCCCTGCCGCCGTTGACCGCGCCCGATGGTCGGCCAACTGGCGCCATCCACGGCGTCATCAATATGCTGCTGCGCTTGCGCCGCGAACAGCAGCCGACGCGCATGGCAGTCGTTTTCGATGCCAAGGGGCCGACCTTCCGTGAGACGCTGTATCCCGCCTACAAGGCGAACCGCCCTCCGCTGCCGGATGACTTGCGCGTGCAGATCGAGCCGGTGCATGCCCTGGTACGCGCCTTGGGCTTCCCTTTGCTTTGTGAGGCGGGCGTGGAGGCGGACGATGTGATTGGCACGCTCATGGCGCAGGCGCGTGCCCGTGGCTGGCCGGTCTGGGTGGCGACGGCAGACAAGGATTTTGCCCAGCTCGTGACCGATGGCGTCACCCTCGTGAACACCATGAGCAATACGATGCTCGATGCCGCCGGGGTGAAAGAGAAATATGGGGTGCGGCCGGATCAGTTCATCGACTATCTCACCCTGGTCGGTGATGCCGTGGACAATGTGCCGGGGGTGCCGGGCTGCGGGCCGAAAACGGCGGCGAAATGGCTGAATCAATGGGGTTCTCTGGATGCGCTGCTGGCGCACGCGGCGGAGATTCCCGGCAAAATCGGGGAATCGCTGCGCGCGGCGCAGGCGTTCTTGCCGCTGGGGCGCGATCTTGTGACCATCCGGACCGATTGCGCGCTGCCGGTGGGGCTGGATGCCTTGCAGTTGCAGGCACCCGATGCGACGGCGGTGACGGCGCTGGCCACCGAATTCGGCCTGAACACGCTGCGACGCCAGTTTGCCGAGGCCGAGACACCGGCGGTGCCGGCCGGGCACCCGCCCCGTGCCGCAGAACCGTCGCCCCCGGCGCAGGGCGCGTTGGCCTTGTCCGACCCGGCGCAATACACCACCGTGTTGACCGAGGCGGCGTGGCAATCCTGGCGGGAAGCGCTCGAACAGGCACCGATCGCGGCCTTTGATACGGAAACCGACAGCCTCGATCTGTTCGCCGGGCGGATTGTCGGCATCTCACTCGCCGTGCCGGGTCGGGGCGCTGCCTATGTGCCGTTCGATTTTCCTGAAGCGGCAAGCACGCCGCATTTATCGGCGGAGGCGGTGCTGCGGGATCTCAAGCCCTGGCTGGAGAACCCGGCCGCGCCGAAAGTGCTGCAAAATGCCAAATTCGATAGCCATATGTTGGCCAATCAGGGCATGACGCTCGCCGGGTCGATTTTCGACACCATGCTGGAATCCTATGTGCTCGATGCCACGGCAACCCGGCACGATATGGATGCACTCGCCGCCCGTTATCTCAATCGACAGACGATCTCGTTCGAATCCATTGCCGGCAAGGGCGCTGCGATGCGCCGCTTCCCCGAGATTCCGCTGGCCGAAGCCGTTCCTTATGCGGCTGAAGATGCGGAAGTCACCCTGCAACTGCACGAAACCCTTTGGCCAAGGCTCGTGGCGCAGCCGGATCTGCAGCAGGTATATCAGACCATCGAACAGCCGTTGATTCCGGTTTTGGTGGCGATGGAGCGCGCCGGGGTGCGGGTCGATGCCGAGGAACTTGCCCGGCAGGGCGGGGTACTGGCCGAGCGGATTGCCGCGCTGGCCGCTGAAGCGCAGGCGATTGCGGGACGGGCATTCAATCTGGGGTCGCCGAAGCAAATCAAGGAATTGCTGTTCGATGAACTGGGTCTGCCGGTCAGCCGCAAAACGCCGAAAGGCGAGCCCTCGACGGATGAAGAAGCGCTGCAGGAATTGACCGACGCCCATCCGCTGCCCGGCCTGATTCTCGCCTGGCGCAGCCTGAGCAAGCTCACCTCGACCTACATCGACCGCTTGCCGCAGGAAATCCACCCGCAAACCGGCCGGGTGCACAGCGCGTTTCATCAGGCGGTGACGGCGACGGGGCGACTGTCCTCCAGTCAGCCGAATTTGCAGAACATCCCGATCCGCAGCGAAGAGGGGCGGAGGATTCGCCAGGCGTTCGTAGCCGAGCCCGATCATCAACTGGTGGCGGCCGATTATTCCCAGATCGAACTGCGGATCATGGCGCATTTATCGGGCGATGCCCGGCTGTGCGCCGCCTTTGCCGCCGGGGAGGACATTCACCGCGCGACCGCCGCCGAGGTGTTTGCGGTGGCCGAAGACGCAGTGACGGCGGATCAACGCCGCGCGGCCAAGGCGATCAATTTCGGCCTGATCTATGGCATGTCGGCGTTTGGGCTGGCAAGGCAGCTCGGGGTGGGTCGGGGCGAAGCGCAAGACTACATCGACCGCTATTTCGCCCGCTATCCCGGAGTGGCCGCCTATATGGAGGCCATGCGGCATCAGGCGCGCGCGCAGGGATTCGTGCGCACCGTGTTCGGTCGCCGCCTCTATCTGCCGGACATTGCCAGCCGCAATGCCGCCCGCCGCCAGTATGCCGAACGCACCGCCATCAACGCGCCGATGCAGGGCACGGCAGCCGACATCATCAAGCGCGCCATGATTCGGCTGCACGCGGAATTGGTGCTACCCGCACGGGCGCGGATGATCCTACAGGTGCACGATGAACTGGTGTTCGAAGTGCCCGAAGGCCGCCTGGATGAGGTGTTGCCCGTGATTGAAACGGGGATGCGGGAAGCGGCTACTTTGGCCGTGCCGCTGGAAGTAGGCATTGGCGTGGGCGCGAATTGGGCCGCCGCGCATTGATTCTGGCGCGTATTCTGTGGTTCTCGTGGATTCGGTTTTCGGGCGCGCGCTGATCCAGTCCGCGCGAGACTTCAACCGGTTGCCGGGGGCAGGGATGCCGCGGCGCGACCGGCGAAGTTGGTTGTCAATATGCGTTTTCTGATGCGCGTTTTCTGATTCGGGTTGTCTCAGGGCACCTCATAGGCATGAGGTTCGCCATTCATGAACAGCCCTTCCCAGTAATCCTCGTTTTGTGGCGGGTCGAACACGAAGCCCTGAATATCCATCCGGGTATCAAAGCGTTTGAGTTGGATGAGCTGTTCCGGGCGTTCCACCCCTTCGACGACGATATCGAGTTCGAGTGATTTGGCCATCGCCAAGATGGAGGCGACGAGCTTGCAGGACTCTTTGTCATCGGTGATGAGATCGACAAATTTCTTGTCGATCTTGATTTTCGAGATCGGCAGTTGACTAAGGTAAGCAAGCGAGGA
Source organism: Halothiobacillus sp. DCM-1 (assembly GCF_045689735.1). GTDB lineage: Bacteria > Pseudomonadota > Gammaproteobacteria > Halothiobacillales > Halothiobacillaceae > Halothiobacillus. The sequence continues at coordinate 1,623,021 of NZ_CP142685.1, read as the reverse complement.
GTAGCCGGTGCCGAAGTCGTCAATCGCGATGCTGAAGCCTTGCATGGCGAGCTTTTTCAGTTGGGATGTCATGAGCGCCGGGTCATTGCCGAAACTGGATTCCGTGATTTCCAGGGTGATGGTGGAGAGCGGCAGGCCGCTGGGTTTGGCGATCGCGGCCAGGCGCTGGTCGATTTTATCCACCAGCAAGAGCCGGGGCGGCAAATTGACGGAGAGGTGGAAGGTTTGCTCGGTCTGGCGTTGCCATTCGCGCACGCGTTTTGCCCCTTCGCTCAGCGCCCATTCGGTGTAGCGCACGATCAGATCGGTTTCCTCGGCCAGGGGGATGAACTCGCCCGGGGTGATCCATTCGCCACCGTGGCGCCAGCGCATCAACACCTCAAAGCCGCTGATTTGTCCATTAGCGAGCGCGACCTGTGGCTGGTAGGCGAGGCGGAGCTCCCGGTTGCCCAAGGCTTTTTCCAGCGCCTGTTGCAGCATGAACCGGCGGCGCGCCTGGTTTTGCACCTTGGCGCCGTGGACATACAGCTGATTGCCGCCTTCGGCCTTGGCGGTGGAGAGGGCGATTTCGTTGGTTTTGAGCAAGTCCTCGATGTTGTCTCCATCGAGCGGATAGGTGCTGATGCCGCCGCTGGCCTTGAGGGCAATATGGTAGCTATTGAGGCTCAGGGTTTCCCGAATCGCTTGAAGCGCGGCTTCGGCGACTTGACGCGTATCTTCCACGGCGTCGCTGCGGGGGACGACATAGAATGCGAATTCATCCCCGCCGACGCGCGCCAGGGTGGCTTCGTTGCCGACGACCGCAAGGAGGCGCTGACCCACTTCGTACAGAATCCGGTCGCCGTCGCGATGCCCCAGGGCGTCGTTGACGGCGCGGAAGCTGTCGAGCCCGATCAGCACGATGCCCAGCGCCTGCCGTGGGTTGGCTTCGAGCCGGCGATTGCCTTCCGCGACGAAGTAGTGCCGATTGAACAAGGTGGTGACCGTGTCCTGCTCGGCCAGGAATTTCATCTCCTGTTCGCGGCGGCGCATCTCGGTGTGATCGTTCAATACGAAAATTACATGCCCCTTGCCTTCCCGTGGCTCACCGACCCGCTTGATCGATACTTGGGCGACGATCGGGGTGGCGCGTTCCGGAGTGAAACTCACTTCGCCCAGCCAATAGCCCTGTTCGAGAACCTGCTGCCAGAGTGGGGCGATGACTGCGGAATCGACGCCCAGCAGAGTTTCGAGCAGCGGGCGGCTGGCCAGTTGTTTGTCATTTTGTTTGAGCAGGGTTTGCGCGGCGGTATTGGCGCGGGTGACATGGCCGCTGATGTCGGTCAGCAGCACCGCTTCCTGCACATTGTCGAAGACGGAGGCAGAGAGTTGCAGTTGTTTTTCCGCCCGGCGGCGCTGCATCGTCTCGTCGTCGTGTTTTTTGAGAATGGCTTTGAGCTGTTCCCGTGAATCGGACAGCGTGATCAGCGTGGTGCGGAATTGCTGGACGGCGCGCGCCAGCCGGCCAATCTGGTCGGCACGCTTTTGCTGCGGCAGGGCGGCGGTGGCTTCACCTTCGATCAGGCGGTCGGTCACATTCGCCAGTTGCCGGAGTTGGTGATTGAGCAGCCAGAAGGCCGTTGCCATCAAGGCGAATTGCAGCACGATGAAGATGATCAGCAGCGTGAGGTATTGGTGGCTCGTGCTTTCCGTCGTGCCGCGCAGCATGCCCAGCGTCGTTTCCAGGCTGCGATTGGCCGCATTGATGAGGGCGCCGAATCCTTGAACCATGATCTGGCTGCGTTGCTGGCGCAGTTCGTTCTGTAACAGGGCGACCTCATTCGGTGCCGCATTGGCCGCACGGGCGGCGGCCGTGATGAGCGTTTGCGCCTGTTGATCGATTTGTTTGGCGAGCGCGGTGGCATCGCCGCCCAGACTGTCACGCAGGCCGTTGAGGCCGGCATCGTTGCGGATGGCCGCGGCCAGTTGTTGCAGGGCGAGTGCCTGGTCGCGCACATCGATGCGTTCGCCATTACCGAACCGGTTGCTGATGGCTTCGATTTCGTTGCTGCTGCGGGCGAAGCTTTGTCTCAAGCTTTCAATCGATTTGCTGGCTTCGACAAATCCGGCCGTGGCGCGCGACAGGCTTTGATAATTACTGGTGGCCAGGCTGTTGAGATAAAACACCAGACCGATCGACAGGGCAATTTGTAGCCCGAGAAACAGGATGAATTGCAGGGGCAGTGAGATGCGCATGAGCCAAAGTCCTTATGGATTCAATACGAGGGCGGTGGGTGACCACGCTGTCATTTGATCTGGCCGGTGCCCAAACCGGAGCCTGCGCGACAGCGTCAAGAGTGTGCGGCAGAAGGCTGACGGAGTAAAGCGGCAAGTGCGTGCGCCTCGGCCAACCGTTTCAGCGCCGAATAGGGGCGGCGCGTGCCGAATCCCCAGACCACACCGGGCCAGGCTTCATCGTGGATATAGCGCACGACGCAATGAATATGTAGCTGTGGCACGAGGTTGCCAATCACGCCGTGATTCAGTCGATCGGGCAGATAGCGGGTTTGCAGCGCTGCATTGACTCGGGCAATTTCGTCGAGGAGGTCATGCTGCAGCGTGAGCGGGATGTCCGTCCATTGGCTGAGATTCGGGTGGCGCGGGATCAGGATGACCCAGGGAAACCGGCAGTCATCCAGCAACCGCACCGAGCAGACCGGCAGGTCGATGATGGGGATGGAGTCCTTGAGCAGGGTGGGATGCAGTGTCCAGGGCGCGGTTGCAGTCGTCATGGCTTGGCTCCGTTGAGGAGTTCCGGGGGCAGTTGCAGTTCAATATCGACCCGGCGGTTTTCTGCCCTGCCTTGCGCGGTGTCATTGGGGGCGATCGGTTGGGTATCGGCCAGCCCGACGGCAGAGAGCCGGTTCGCGGCGACGCCCTGCGCGATGAGTTGCTGGACGACGGCGGCCGCGCGGGCCGCGGAAAGCTCCCAGTTGGAAGGAAACTGCGCCGTGTGGATGGGTTTATCGTCGGTATGACCCTGCACCGCGATGGGGTAATCCCCGGATTGCAGCCGGGTGGCGAGCTGGTCGATGACCCGGGCACCGGCGGGCGAGAGGGTGGCATCGCCCGAGGTGAACAGGATGTTGTCCTTCACGCGCAGGTTGATGCGCCCTTTGACCACGGAAACATCCACGGCATTCCCCAGCCCGGAAAACAGTGCGCGGGCATTGGGGCTGAGGGTGTCCGACGGCGGCAGGGGCGCCAACGGTGCAGGCGGGTTGGCGGTGGGTTCAGCCGGTGTGTGCGGCGGGTGGGTATCGGCGGAGCCGATCAGGGCATTACCGGCCTGCGGAATCTTGCCCTGGGAAGGCGTCTGCCCTGGGGTGGGCGAGGCGCTCGGTGCCGGCCCCAGCGTGGTGTGCAGGGTTTGATCGACGGGGGCGGCTTCGTGCGTGCTACCACTGCTACTGGGCAGCGGTTCCTGCGTGGACTTGCTTTGATAGGCGTAGGCGGCGAGCAGCACAAACATGGTCAGCAGCAGGGTCATCAAATCGACCATGGTGATGAGCCAGAAGGATTGATCATCTTCGATCAGCTTGCTGTCATCTTCCCAGCCTTCGTGCCAGGGGCGTGTCTGGGCCTGTTGTTGGGCGACCCGAGACATTTCCGCCTGAATCGCTTCGATGGCGGCGGTTTCTTCGGCAGTGCCTATCGGGGGGGGCGGGGTGGCCATGCTCAGCGACCAGCGCGTTTGCGTTGGGTGTCTTCACGCAGCTCGTCCTCGCTTTGTGCGAGGAAAGATTGCAGCGTTTCACGGATGAAGGCCGGGGAGCGTTGCTGCTGCATCAGCATCACGCCTTCAACCATCATGTTCATGACCATCACCCGTTGTTCGGTACGCCGCTCCAGCTTAAGCGCGATGGGCTTGAAAATCATGTTGGACAGCAGAATGCCATACAGTGTCGTCACTAGCGCCAGCGCCATATTGGCGCCAATCGCGGCGAAGTGCGCGGCATCCATCGCGTGCAGCATATTGATCAGCCCGAGCAGGGTGCCGAGCATGCCGAAGGCGGGCGCGAAGGCCGCCATGGTGCGGAAAATCTGTGCTTCGGCGCGTTCGCGGGCGCGCATGCGGCCGATGCGCCATTGCAGCAGAGTGGTAATGTCATCGGTGCTGGCGCCATCGAGCACCATCTGCACGCCGGTCCGCAAAAATGGGTTTTTGATGCCGGAGAGTTTTTCATCGGCGCGGTTGATTTGCCCTTGAAACTTGAGCTTGGCGACTTCGACGAGCTCGATAATGTCGCGTTCGGCGTACAACCGTTCGTTGCGCAGGACAATGGTAAACACCTGGAATACGCGCACGACTTCGTGCAACGGATAACTGATCAGGGTGGCGGCCACGGTGCCCCCCAGCACCAACAACAGGCTGGGGAGATTGAAATAATCCCCGACATGGTTCGACGACAGAAAAATGGCGCCGATCACCAGCCCAAAGCCACCAACGATGCCAATCAGGGTTGTAGGATTCAACGGTTGTGCTCCTGATTCCGAGCCTCCACGAAGGGGCTTCAATGAGTTGCCAATGTATAGGCCATGAACGAATACGCCATGATTACGCCATGAGTCGGCAGAATACCGAAATAATTGAGTGCCCATCGAGGCAAACGCGCCGGGCAGATCGGAGATTGGCCGATGATTGATACCCACTGTCACCTCGATGCGCTGTTGGCGCGTTGTCCCGCCGCGCCCGCGCGCTGGCTGGCCGCCGGGGTTCACGCCGTCATCACGATGGGCACGCACCCCGATCAATGGTCGGCCGCCGAAGCGGCGGCGCAATCCGCGCACGCGGTGGGCAGTCGGGTCGGACTGGCGCTGGGGGTGCATCCCTGGTGGGTCGAGCAGGTGGCGGCGGCGGAGATTCCGACTCGCCTGACGGCGGCGATTGCGGCGGCGAGTCTGCCGGTGGTAGCGATCGGCGAGATCGGGCTGGATGCCGTGCATGCGCCGGCGACCCTGCCCGCGCAGCAGGCGTTATTGGCCGGTCAATTGGCGGTGGCCGAGGCGCTGCGTTTGCCGGTGGTGTTGCATGAACGCAAGACGGCGGATTTGTTGAGTGTTGCGTTGCGGCGGCATCCCGGTCTGACCGGCGTGGTGCATGGCTTTACCGGCTCGCGCCAGCAAGCGGAGCGATTGATCGAGGCGGGGTTCTGCCTTGGGGTGGGTGCGGCGCTGACCCATCCGCGCGCGAACCGGCTGCGGTCGATGTTGGCAGCTTTGCCGGTCGAGGCGTTGTTGCTGGAATCCGATGCGCCGTTTCAGCCGGGCGCTGCGCATTTGGGCGCGGTGAATGAGCCGGCCTTTCTGCCGGAAACCCTACGGGCACTGGCTGCGCTGCGGGGGCTGGCACCCGATTCGCTGGCGGCCACGCTCGATGCCAATGCCCGCCGGGTGTTTGGCCCAGTCTGCGCGGGTTGAGCCAGCGCGGCCTTAGAGCACATGTGGGTGTTGATCTAGCCAGCGCAAAAAGTCCGCTTCCGTCAAGGGTTTGCTGAACAGATACCCCTGAAAACTCTGTGCCCCCATGCGGATGAGCGTTTGGCATTGCTGTTCGGTTTCCACCCCTTCGGCCACCACGGTCAGCGCCATGTGTTCGGCGATGGCATACATGCTTTCGATCAGGGGGTGGTGGTTTTTTTGCTGCAATTCATCGATGAAAGATTTGTCGATCTTGAGCTGATCGAGCGGCAAATCCTTGAGATAGGCCAGTGACGAGTAGCCGGTGCCGAAGTCGTCCAGCGAAATCCGCAGCCCCAGGTCGCGGAGGGTGTGCAACCGGTCGATGGCTTCCTGCGGGTTTTGCAGGAGCATTGACTCCGTGATTTCGAGCATGATCCAGCGCGGGTCGATGCCGTGCGTTCGCAAAATGCTGTGTACTTTCCCGACAAACGAGACATCGGCGAGTTGCCACGCGCTGACATTGATGGCGAGGTGACCGAAAAAGGGAACCTGTTGGTTCAGCCAGGCGGCCAGTGTTCGGCATGCGGTATCGAATACCCACAGCCCGATGGGATGGATCAGGCCAGATTCTTCGGCCAGCGGAATGAATTCTGTGGGCGCAATGTTGCCGAGCACCGGATGCTGCCAGCGCAGGAGCACCTCGGCGCCCAGAAATTGACCCGCGGCATTGACCTGGGGTTGGTAAACCAGATGAAACTCGGCCCGGTCGAGTGCCGGACGCAAGCCTTCTTCGAGAGACAGGCGGCGCTCGACGGCGGTTTGCAGCGCGGGAACATACGGCTGAACATTGTTCCGCCCGAGGTTCTTGGCCTGATACAACGCCAGTTCTACTTGGCTGAGCACGGTGTTGGCGTCGGTCGTTTCCGGGGTGATGACGATAAACCCCAAGCTGGCATTCACCGAGAATTGCCGCGCTTGCGTCTGTAGCGGAGTACTCAACAGATTCAGAATCTGCTGGCAGAGCTGCGCGGCATCGCGTTCAGCGGTATTGAAATCCGGTGCCTTGGGTGGGATGAACAGAGCAAATTCATCACCGCCCACCCGGCTCAACAGGATATGCGGGGGCAACAGGGTTTGCAGTTGTGCGGTGAGCGCCTGCAGCAGCGTGTCGCCCGCATCATGGCCGAGCGCCTCATTGATGAGCTTGAAGTGATCGAGATCCATCAGGATGAGCGCGCCATAGTGTGTGCTGGTCTCGGTGGTTTGCAGCGCGGCAGTCAGCCGTTCACGCAGGCAGGCGCGGTTACACAGCCCCGTGAGTTCATCCTGGTAGGCGAGCGCCCGGATGTGCCGGTCGGCAGCCTGCCGCTGCAATTCCGCGCTGGCGCGCGCGGCGAAGATGGACAGCAATTCGGTATTGAGTGGTTTGGTATCGAGCGGTTGATGGTGGAGCAGCACCAGATATCCGACGCGCTGCTGGCGGTGGTCATTGAGCAGCACCACTTGGAGATGGGCGAATCCTAACGGTGCCAGGGCGTCGACCCAATGGGGATCATCCTCCAGACGCTGAAGCTCGTTGCCGGGCGGCGGTTCGATGGTGGGGATGCGTTCGGGCAGCCCGGTTGGCAAGGGGTCGATGCCGGCATGCGCCAACCAGTGCAGCCGGGTGTGATCCCAATGGGCAATGAGCACGGCGGGCACGCGAAACACTTCGCTCATGTGCCGCGCCATCTGTTCAAAGAAAGCATCATCGCTGGACGAGGCAACCGAGGCCGCGATCCGGTGAATGGCCAGTTCCATCTGCTTTTGTGCGCTGATATTTTCGTGCACGAGCAGAATATGGCTGAGATGACCGGCATCGTCCCGGATCGGGCTGATTTTGGTATGGATCCAGACGGTCGTCGGAGCATGACCGGTGTCCCAGGGGCGCGCGGGCACATCAACCGTTTCGCCGCGCAGGGCGCGTTCAATATAGGGTATCAGCCCCTGCCGCAGAACATAATGGTCGCGCTGAATCGGGCCGGCGACAAAATCATTGGCGATCATCCCCCGCAGTCGCTGCCAGGCGGGGTTGCACAGAACCAGCATACCGGTAGCATCCACGAGCTGAATGCCATAAGGCGATTGTTCGACCAGGGCGCGAAACCGTTGTTCGGATCGTTGCAGTTCGTGCCGGCTGGAAATCGACAACGACAGGCTCATCACCAGCACCATGCCCAAAAAGCCGAGTGGGCCGGGGAGTGGCCAATCCAGCCAGCCCAGACGAATGCTGATGCCCAGCCCGGTGGCGACCAGGGAAAGGAGTAATCCGAAGATGAGCCCAATCGTTAACCACCGCGGCTTAGCGCGGTAGTGTTGAACGAGTGCCGCCAAGGAAAGGAGGTAATCTGCCAGAATGACGGCAATCGCGGCATAACCCCAGGGGTTCTGGCTGCCGGACAACTGGGCGACGCGCTCGCCCCAGGGCAGGGTGGCGTAGGTTAGACGATCGGCCGTGCCGTACTGCAGCGTATGGGGTTCCCACCAGTTAAGGAAGATAAAGAGCAGCAGCAGCCCGCTGATGACCGGCTGCCAGAGGGCGCGGTAGCCGGTTTGATAACGGATGAACCACGGCAACAAGACCGCAAATAACAGCGCGGCGGTGATATTCAGCCGCAGGGCGAGGAGGTAGTCCTCGATGCTGCTGGACTGAATCATCCAGGCCTGGAATATCGACAAGGGCACCACGAGCAGAATCATCACGGCAAAGAGGCTTTGCTGTGGCGCTTTTTTTGTTAGGTTGCTCGCGGCGTGGTGCAGAGCGACGAAACTCATCAGCCCGGCCGCAAAGAACAACACGAATAATTCCAGAGGCATGGTCGTTTCCCTGACCCTCACACCGTTGTGGTGTGTCCATCTTACGCCGGTTTGTGCTGGCGCGGGTGGGTTGGTTACAGCCGGTCGATGATCGCCCAGGCCGAGTGGTTATGGATGGATTCGAAATTTTCGACGGTGACCCGATAGCCGTTGAGTTCCGGACTCTCGGCCAGGGTGCCGGCCACATCGCGAATCATGTCTTCGACAAATTTGGGGTGATCGAAGGCGTATTCGGTGATGAATTTTTCATCGGGCCGTTTGAGCAGCCCCCACAACTGACAGGAGCCTTGCGCTTCGATGCGGGCGATCAGCGCGTCGATGCGCAGCGTCGGGTCGGCCACGCGCGCGGTCACCGTGATGTGCGAGCGTTGGTTATGGGCGCCATAGGCGGAAATTTCCTTGGAGCAGGGGCAGAGGCTCGTCACCGGCACGGTCAGTTCAATCCGGGTTTCCACCCCGGTTGGCGTGAGGTGGCCGATCAATCCCAGCTGGTAATCCATCAACGCCTGCTGGCCGGAAACCGGCGCGGCTTTATTGACGAAATAGGGCAGGCGAAAGGTAACGGCCGCCTGGGTGGCGTGCAGGCGTTCGGCCATGCGTTCGAGCCATTGCGGCAGGCTGGCGAGCGAGAGCGTCAGCGGTGAGGTTTCATTGAGCAGTGCCACAAAGCGCGACATGTGGGTGCCTTTCTGCTCGGCGGGCAGGGTGACGGTGAGTTCACACTCGGCCACGCTGGCCTGTTGGCGCTCACCGTCCTGAATGACGATCGGGTGACGCAGGGCGCGAATGCCGACTTGATCGATGATGATATTGCGTTGGTCGCGGCTGGATTGCACATCGGGCATGGCGCAAGCGGTCATGGGCGAAATTCCTGAAGTAGGGCTGTATTGAGTGTAGCGAAGCGGTCAAGCGCGGTAGGTGACCGCGGAGACTTCATTTTCCCAAATGGTGATGGCACTGACCCGCGCCTGCTCGGTATTGAGCGCCTGACTGAGTTCGAGGAAAAACCAGACGGCGATGTGTTCGGCGGTGGGGTTCAGGGTATCGAACGGCGGGATCTCGTTGAGATAGTAATGATCCAGCGTTTTGGCCGCCGCGCGCGCGGCGGCTTTGATGGCTTTGAAGTCGAGCACCATGCCGACGCTATCGAGCCGTTGTCCACTGACTTCGACGATCACTTTCCAGTTGTGCCCGTGCAGGCGGGCACAGTTGCCCTCGTAGCCGAACAGCCGGTGCGCGGCGGCGAAATCGACCGAAACGGTCAGCGCGAAATGCGCGGGACGGGCGAGCTGCTGGGTGATCATGTCGGCGGTGAGGGTCATCGGGGCGCAACCTGACGGAGTAATTCCGTCATCGTATGGGTTAACTGCACGGTTTCAAGCCCACAGTCTGCAAGGCATTGTTCGCGGCTGCCGTGCTCGATGAACCGATCGGGGATGGCGAACCGTCGAACCGGCCGGAAAATCCCTTGCAGCGCCGCTTCGGCAATGAGGGTGGCGCCAATGCCGCCGAGGGCGCTGCCCTCTTCGACCACCAGCCAGGCGGCGTGGCTGGTCATGAGCGGCAGTAAGGCGGGCCAGTCGATGGGTTTGGCCCAGCGCAAATCGACGACGGTCGCGGGCAGATGTTCCGCCGCGTGCAGCGCAAGGCTGACCGGCGCACCCAGGGCGATGACGAGCAGACTCTGGGCGGTGGTCTCGGCACGCTGGCGCACCCGCAGCCCGAAGGGGTGATCCGGCGGTTCACCGCCGAGATCCTCCGGGCATTCGCCGCGCGGATAACGCACCAGGGCGGGGCCGGGGAGCGCGTAGGCGGTATCGAGCAGGGTGATGAGTTCGCGCCGGTCGCTGGGGGCGGCGATGGCCAGATTCGGCACGGCCTGGCCGAAGGCGAGATCGAAGCTGCCCGCGTGCGTGGCGCCATCGGGACCGACTTGCCCGGCGCGATCGACCGCGAACAGTACGGGCAGGTTTTGCAGGGCGATGTCGTGAATCAGTTGATCCCAGGCGCGCTGCAGAAAGGTGGAGTAAATCGCCACGATGGGATGCAGTCCTTCGGCCGCCAGTCCGCCAGCGAAGGTGACGGCATGCTGTTCGGCAATGCCGACATCAAAGCAGCGCGCTGGGTGGCGGGCGGCAAATCGAGCCAGCCCCGAGCCTTCGATCATCGCCGGGGTGATGACCGCCAGCTCCGGGCGATGCGCCTGGCGTTCCAGCCAGTCGGCGAATGTCTGCGTCCAGCTCTGCCCCTGGGGGGGGATCGGCTGGGGCTCGATTTTCGGATCAAACTTGCCGACGCCGTGGAACCGGATCGGATCGAGCTCGGCGGGATTGAAGCCCCGACCTTTCTGGGTGATGACATGCAGCAGGCGCGGACCCGATTGCTGCTTGAGGTTATCCAGCGTGTCGAGCAGGACGGGCAGATCGTGCCCGTCGATGGGGCCGAAATAGCTAAACCCGAGCTCTTCGAACAGACTGGTGACGCCGAGCAGGTGTTTGACGCCATCGCGCAACCCCATGCGGGTGCTGCCCAAAATCTCGCCCAAGGGGCCGGTGTGGGCGAGCAGCGACTGACCGCCATCGCGCAGGCGGCTGATGACGGGATTGCTGCGCAGCCGGGTGAGGTGTTGTTGCAGGGCACCGACATTGCGCGAAATGCTCATGTCGTTGTCATTGAGCACCACCAGCAGATCGGACTTGAGTTCGCCCGCGTGATTCAGTGCCTCAAAGGCTTGCCCGGCGGTGAGCGCGCCATCGCCAATCACGGCGATGCTGTGGCGTTTGATTCCAGCCAGCTGGGCGGCCACGGCCATGCCGAGTGCGGCGCTGATCGAGGTGCTGGAGTGTCCGGCACCGAAGGGATCGAACGGGCTTTCCGCGCGACGGGTAAAGCCACTGATGCCATTGCGTTGGCGCAGGGTCGGCATGGCCGCGCGGCGGCCGGTGAGGATTTTGTGCGCATAGGCCTGGTGGCCGACATCCCAGACGAGCCGGTCTTCCGGTGTATTGAAGACGGTGTGCAGGGCGATGGTCAGTTCAACGACACCGAGATTGGGGGCGAGATGCCCCCCCGTGTCGGCCACCCGTTGAATGAGTTCTGCACGGAGCGCTTGCGCCAGTTGGGGCAAAACGCGCCGGGGCAGGCGCCGCAAGTCGGCGGGGCTGTGAATTTGATCGAGCCAGAGGGTGGTGTCAGGGGGCAATGTCGGCATGATCAGGGTACCTAGAAAAACCTGCTGAACGCGAAGCTGGCGCTAGCCCGCAGTTCGATAGCTGTGTCGCGTGCTCGTTAACGCGGAGCTGGCGCAAGCCCGCGCCTCGCCTATCTACTTGATATGTCTCGTTGCTCACTGCGCGGCTCCTTGCTCTCGAACTTGCTAACGCGAAGCTGGCGTCAGCCCGCAACGGTTTTTCGAGGTGCCCATCAGTGGGTCCGGTGGGCAACGAACGCGGCGAGCGCGCGCAGCGGATCGGCGGCCGCGCCCAGTGCGTCGAGTGCGGCGGTGGCGGCGGTCAGACAGTCGTCCCGCTCTGCCTCAGCGCGTGTCAATCCGAGCAGGGTGACATAAGAACATTTATCCGCCGCCGCATCTTTGCCGGGGGTTTTGCCGAGCCGGTCGGCGGTGCCGGTGGCGTCGAGGATGTCGTCCTGAATCTGGAAGGCGAGCCCCAGCGGGGCAATGAAAGCGAGGAGTTCATCGAGCCGAGCATTGCCCGCCGCCCGTGCGCCCAGGCGGACGGCGGTTTCGAGCAAGGCGCCGGTTTTGAGCCGGTGCAGCGCGCGCAGATGTTCCAAACTATCGAAACGGTTGGCGTTGAGGTCGATATGCTGGCCAAACACCATGCGGTTGGCGCCTTGGGCGAGATCGCGGATCCAGTCCAGGCGAACCGGCTCGTGCGCATCACAGCGGGCGAGCAGTTCAATGCTCAGGGTTTGCAGGGCATCTCCGGTGAGAATGGCGGTTGCCTCGTCGAATGCGCGATGCAGGGTCGGCTTGCCCCGGCGCAGGTCATCGTTATCCATACTCGGCAAATCGTCGTGAATCAGCGAGTAGCTATGGATGAGTTCGAGCGCGATGGCCGCAGGCCAAATGGGGGCGAAAAACGCCGAATCCGGCGCGGGCAGGGGCTGATCTTGGCTCAAGGCGTAGCTCAAGGCGACTAGCATCGGGCGTAGGCGTTTGCCGCCATTGCCTACGCCGTAGTGGATTGCTTCGGCCAGACGGGCGGGGGCTTCGGCAAGCAGCGGATCGAGCGCCTGGCGAGCCTTCGTATCAAACAGCGGGCGAAAATCCGCCTGCCATTGGGTGAACGCGTCAGTCACGGGCGGTCTTCATCGGCACCGTGCGGTTCTTGCGCCAGTGCGTTGATCCGGGTCTCGGCGGCATTCAATGCCTCCGTGCACTGGCGGGCGAGAAGGATGCCGCGTTCATAGTCCTGCAGTGCCTGTTCCAGGCGCAAATCACCCTGTTCCATCCGTTGCACGATGCGTTCGAGTTCTTCCAGGTTCTGCTCGAATTGGGTGATGGTCTCGGGCGTGCCGGCCTGGCGCTGTTCGGCTAAGGGCGGGTTTTGACGGGACATGCGCAAATCTGCCAGATGAAGGAAAGCGAAATTATACCCCGGTGCGCCCAGTTTGCCGGGTTTACTCTGCGCTGCCCGTTGGGGGCGGCGCGAATACCTTGCGGTTCGGTGCATCGTTGTTGTTAGAATCCGTGAGGTTCATTCGACAGGGAAGCGCCGCAATGTCTTTATCTGCCCGACTATTCCGCACCAAGCCCGCGAGCCCGCACGCTTTTTGTGATACCGGGCTGAATCGATGTCTGGGGGCGTTTGATCTGACTTTTCTCGGGATTGGCGCGATCATCGGCACCGGGATTTTTGTGCTCACGGGCATCGGCGCGGCGGTGTATTCCGGGCCGGCGGTGATTCTGTCGTTTGTGCTGGCGGGGCTGGCCAGTGGCTTTGCGGCCTTGGCCTATGCCGAGCTTGCCTCATCGGTTGGGGGCTCGGGCAGCGCCTATGGGTATAGCTACGCTGCGTTTGGCGAGCTCGTGGCCTGGCTGGTGGGTTGGGATTTGATTCTAGAGTACGCCGTGTCGGTCGCGGCCGTGGCCAATGGCTGGTCTGGGTACTTCAATAATGCTTTGACGGCCATCGGGATCGGCTTGCCGGACATGCTCACCAAGGCGCCGGTGGCGGGGGGGCTCATCAACCTGCCGGCTTCGTTGATCATCCTGCTGCTGATGGGGCTGCTGATTTTGGGGGTGCGGGAATCGGCGCGGGTCAATGTGGCGATGGTGTTCGTCAAGCTCCTGACCATTACCGTATTCGTCGTCGTGGCGCTATTTCATGTCCAGCCGGAAAACTGGACGCCGTTCATGCCGTTTGGCTGGTTTGAACAAGGCGCGGATGGTCGGCCGATTGGGATTTTGGCCGGGGCATCCATTGTGTTTTTTGCCTATGTCGGGTTCGATGCTGTCTCGACGGCGGTGGAAGAGGCGCGCCGCCCGCAACGCGATGTCCCGATTGGCATTATCGCTTCGCTCGCGGTCTGTACCGTGGTGTATATCCTCGTTTCCGGCTTGCTCACCGGGATTGTCCCGTACACCGAACTCAATGTGTCCTCTCCGGTGGCCTACGCGCTGCAGGTTTTGGGCATCAACTGGGCGTCGGCGCTGGTCGCCACTGGGGTGATCGCCGGGCTGACCACGGTGATGCTGGTGCTGTATTACGCGCTCACCCGGATCATTTTTGCCATGTCGCGCGATGGTTTGATCACACCAAAAATTGGCCGGGTCAATAAGAAAACCCAAACCCCGATCCGCATCATCGTGATTTGCGGGGTCTTTATGTCGGCGGTCGCCGGGCTGGTGCCGCTGGGCGAACTGGCCGAACTGGTCAATATCGGCACGCTCGCCGCGTTTGTGCTGGTGTGCCTCGGGGTCATCGTGCTGCGCCTGCGTCAGCCGGATCTACCGCGCCCGTTCAAAAATCCGTTTGGCGTTACGCTGCCGGTACTGGGCATCATTTCCTGCGGCGCGTTGATGGCGTTCCTGCCAGCGATCACTTGGTATCGGTTTTTGCTCTGGATGGCGGTCGGTCTCGTTTTGTACTTTGCGTACTCTTACCGCCACTCGCATTTGAATCAGTCTGCTTGAAACAGCCGGGCTCACCCGACCGGTTGGCATTGGCTCGCTTGGATTCGGGTGTCATCCGCGTTGGCGTAATTCGGTCAAGAGCCCTGCGCTCGCCGCTTCGATCATATCCAATACCTGCTCGAAACCTTGGGCGCCGCCGTAGTAGGGGTCGGGCACACTCGCCATCCCATAATCCGCTGCATACGCCATCAAGAGTTGCGGTTTGTCCTTGTGCTCGGGCGGTGCCAGCCGACGCAGGATGGCGAGGTTGTCCTCATCCATTGCCAGCACGAAATCAAAAGCCGCGATGTCTTCCGTCGTGACCTGCCGGGCGCGCAGCATGTGCATCGCATAGCCCCGCGTGCTGGCGGCCTTCATCGAGCGGGCATCCGGCGGATTCCCGATGTGGTAGGCGTGTGTCCCGGCGGAATCAATGTGGATTTGCTCCGCCAAACCGGCGTTGACGACCTGCTGGCGAAATACGGCCTCGGCCGTGGGGGATCGGCAAATATTGCCCATGCAGACAAAAAGTACGCTGGTTTTCTTCATTAGAAACAATGACCTGACTTCATTGATCACGACCGGCGATACGCCGCCCTCCTGCCGAGTAGTCTATCACGCAGCAGTAAGAGCCTGCTCCTGCCGCCGGTGACGATTGAGCCAGAATGGAACGAGTCCGATCAGAATGCCCCCGATGGCAAACAGGTTGCTGGTGAGGTTGAAGGTCGGCAGGCTGTAGAGGCCGATGCCCCATAAAAACAACCCGCTCGCCAGCGGCCAAATCAGGAGAAACACCACCCGCAAGGGGGTGTGCGGCCCGTGTCGCCAGACCACCCAAGCGCTGGCAAAGCAGGCCAAGCCGTAATAAAACGACGCCTGAAATCCGATTGCATCGATCGAATCCTGCAAAATCTCGTTGACGGTGGGCAGCCCAGAGGCGGTAAACAGCAGGGTCAGGCCAAAGCCGGAGATCACCAGCGTGGCAACCCACGGCGTTTTCCAGCGAGCATGCAAGTGGGCATACCGGGGGTGCAGCATGCCATCGCGCGCCTGGGCAAACATCGTGCGGGTGAATTGCAGGATCGAAGTTTCCAGTGTGCCCAGGGTGCTGAACATCACCGCAAGAATCGCCAGATAGCTCCAGGGCGCGGGGAACAATTTTTCCGCAACGGCGAGTACGACATTGGTATCCGCCGCCTGAATTTCAGGATCGGTGAGCACCATCATCGTTGCAAGCGAAAACAGGATGAACAGCGCCATGATGATCAACATGGCCAGCAGCGAACCCAGCCCGGCGACCCAACCGCCATCCCGGGTTTCCTCGTTGAGGTTCACCGTGACATCCCAACCCCAATAAAAAAACAACGCCGTGAGCGCGCCCGTGGCAAAGAGATGCGGCGAAAATGCGGTCAGGGCGAAATCTTGCCAATGCAGCGGGTGCGCCGGGTGCTGCGCAAACTGCACGAATGCGGCGATCAGAATTGCCAGCATGATCAGGAATTCGATGACCGTTAGTGCGACCTGCACATAACTGGTGAGTTTGACGCCCTTGATGATCACCAGGGTCACCAGAATCAACCAGCCGGCGGCCACCAGCGTAACCGTGCCGGTGTGACTGACCTGATCAGGGGCGATGAGCGCCAGCGTGGCGGTTGCCGCCGGGATGGTGCCGGAGACCATAAACACCGCCGACGCGACCAAGACCGCCCAACCCGCCAGAAAGCCGAGAACCTGCCCAAAACTGGCGCGTACCCAGGCATAGGAGGCACCGGCGTTGGTATCCACCCGGTTCAGGTGCGCATAAGCCAGCGTGACCCCCAACATGATCAGCCCGCAGTACAACAGGCTGGCGGGTGCCAGTGCGCCGGTCGCGGCAAACAGCGTCGCACTGGTGGCGGAAATCGAGAAAACCGGCGCGGTACCGGCCACCCCCATGATGGTGGATTCGGCCAGACCCAGTGAATTGCTGGCCAGATGCGGTTCAGGTTCGTGCAGAGAGGGATTGTGACTCATGGCGACTCATTCGATGAACAAAAACGAATGGGTATATCATCGCCAAAAATGAGCAAAAATAAGAGCCTGGTTGATAAATAAATTGGCTTATTATTTGATCGGACGGGCTTGAGGAAGCGCCATCAAAACCCTTTAATGATTTGTGCGGCCCTACGCCTGAGTAAAGGCGGCCTGCGTAGCGGCGGCGGAGTGCTAGCGTACCGTAAGCATGCAGGCGCCGCCATGAAGCGGGGTCGGCTTGAACGAATTGTTAGACTTTGCTTGCGCCAACCTTTGGCTTGGTTGCGCCACGGACTATTGATCGGAATGCTGCAAGCGCCATACCGCCTGTCAGCATGCCCAAGAAGTAGACGCAGAAAGTAAACAGCGACAAAGGCAAAGTTAGGGAAGAGGAGAAAAGTGAAGCTGTCACACTGCTGCTATTTTGCAGTATAAATGTGACAACGACGAACGTGACCAGAACGACAAGCGCAAGGTTCAGATACCGCATACTTGTTCTCCTCGATGTGTAGATTCTGTTGAATGCAAAGCCTAACGTCCCAGTTCAGCGGCGCGCTCTTGCGCGTCCGCTGGAACGAATTGTTGGGCGTCGTCCTTGTCGGCATTTTGAGCCTTGTACTCAGCCTTGACAGACGGACGCGGAATGAATACTATAAGTAGCAAATTTCTCACAAGCGCAACCCCATGTCACCTCAAGCGCTGAACGGCGGAATTGCAAGTATGGATGAAACTACCCAAGTACTCGACCTATTTGATACTGGCGGTCGAACGCTGGATACCCAACTGGCTGAAAGAACGACGAATCGCTGTGAAATTGTTGTGGGCGACGCGCGTCGAATCCTGCACGAGATGCCCGATGGGTACTTTGATTGCGTCGTGACCTCGCCTCCGTATTGGGGGTTGAGGGATTACGGCATTGACGGACAGATCGGGGCAGAAACTACGGTTGATGAGTACATTGCGGACCTCGTGCGCCTGTTCCGAGAGGTTCGGCGCACCCTCGACGATGAAGGCACCCTGTGGCTTAATATTGGTGACAGCTATACGTCCGGGGGGCGGACTTGGCGGGACGCTGACGCTAAGAACAAGGGGCGGGCAATGGATTATCGCGCCCCGACGCCCGACGGTTTGAAGCCAAAAGACTTGATCGGCGTTCCTTGGCGGCTGGCGTTTGCCCTTCAGGCCGACGGCTGGTATCTGCGCACGGACATGATCTGGAATAAGCCCAACTGCCAGCCTGAGAGCGTTAAGGATCGCCCGACTCGTTCCCATGAGTATGTGTTCCTATTTTCCAAGTCGGAGAAGTATTACTACGACTGGCAAGCGATAACGGAGCCTGCGGCGGATCAGAAACAGAAGTCGAAGAATCGGCGCACCGTCTGGAACATCAATACTGAGCCTTACCCCGGCAGTCACTTTGCAGTCTATCCGCGGGCGCTTGTCCGCCTCTGCGTCGCGGCAGGTTCTCGCGAGAATGGCCGGGTACTTGACCCGTTCTTCGGGTCAGGAACTACTGGCGTTGTTTGCAATGAGCTGGGCAGAGAGTGTATAGGTATTGAACTGAACGCCGAGTATGCAGAACTGGCACGCGAGCGGTTGTTACGCGGGCGCTGAACCAAAAACCCAAGTCGCATGCACCTTGCAAAGGTTTTTTCGCAGGTGTTTGATCTGGAGCTTGCGTTCTGTGCCCCCATCAAAATACAGCGAGTACTTCATCTGCCCGCTTGCATCCTTCACATAGCCGTAGCCAGGCTGTGGATTCTGTCGGCTGTCGGTACGCACCTCTAGTTCGCAGTTCGCCGCTTCGAGCAGCAGCGCTTTGGGTATCTCAACGAGTTCGTAGCGGATTTTGGTACCGTCATCTTTCAGGCGTCGGAGCGTGAAGATGCGGTCATAGCTTTGCATGTGCTCAAGGAACAAATCCAGAAGCAAAGGCAACTTCCATTCGCCTCGGCCAAGCTCCATCCACTTGCTGACGTGGATCGATTCGTCCTTGATATTGGCTGCCGCTTCTGTCTTGAGGCTGACCGGAATACCACGAATGGTAATGTCGTGGCCTCGATTTGTCCGGCTTTTCACGAGCTGGGCCGTAATGCCGGACGCATTTAACGCGGACTCAAACGCAAACTCGAATCGATCTTTGCTTAGGGCCTGCCGACTCCCTGCGTGGTGGCTCAACAAGCGATCACCAAGGGAGGCTAGGACAGCATCCGTTACCACATCGGAATCAGGGGCACGATCAAATTGGCAAGCAGCCCCGAACGCATGAATTGCAGTTTTGACCCACTCCTGTTGCGCCGGAGTAAGGCGGCGTAGCGTCTCAACTATTTCGCAAATTTCCTTTTCCGAAAGGCTCACCCAAGTTTTCCCATCTGTTCGTTATTCGACGGGCTTTCGCGCTCGGTAAGCAACTCTGGAACTGTCACGCCCAAAGTTGAGGCTAAAACCTCAAGCGTGCTGAGTGTGACGTTTCTTTCGTGACGCTCAACTGAGCCGATGTATGTGCGGTGCAAGCCACACCGCTCGGCTAGCTCTTCTTGGGAGAAACCCTTTTCCCTACGAAAAGTTCTGATGTTCTCAGCTAGTACGGTGCGGAGAGAGTCACTCGATTTTCTGACCATGCTCAAGCCCTAACTTATCAGGCTGAGATTGTCCCCAAATGACGACTATAAGGCGACAGACTATGGGTAGCAGAAATGCACGTGGTTCACGGGTCAAGCTAAGTGGATGACGCCCAGATGCCAAGAACAAACTAACTACACACATCTGATATTTCCGCCAGCGATCCCGTTACCAATCAGGGCGCACCGAATCACTGTGCGTATCGTAGCATGCGCCTACCCACACAAATTATCGCGCAAAACTCCGCAAACTTGTTTGCAAAATTACACTGAGCGAGGAGATAGGGAAAGCAGGCGAGGGGGTGCAGATTGCATGCAGAGAATTTGGCGTCCCCACGGGGATTCGAACCCCGGTTACCGCCGTGAAAGGGCGATGTCCTAGGCCTCTAGACGATGGGGACAAAATGGCGCGCCCGGAAGGATTCGAACCTCCGACCCTCTGGTTCGTAGCCAGATACTCTATCCAACTGAGCTACGGGCGCTTGGCTCCCTGAGCAGGACTCGAACCTGCGACCCAATGATTAACAGTCATTTGCTCTACCGACTGAGCTATCAGGGAATACGTCGCGAAACGTGGAGCGGCATGATAGTGATGTTGCCTATGGCCGTCAAGCGCTCCGGCCGATCAAAGGAGCTCCAGCTCGGATTCGATGGCTTTGGCGCCGGCCTTGGCGCATTCCTCGTCCGTTGTGCCGGAAGGTGCGCCCGAAACGCCGATGGCGCCATACACTTGCCCGCCCGCTTCGATCGGTACTCCTCCGGCGCCGAAAAATAGTCCCGGTACCCGGCCGAGTGCGCCTTGACCGCGGGATTCGAGGCTGGAGGTGGCGGCGGTAAAGGAAACGGCGGTATATGCCTTCATTTTAGAGATTTCCAGCGTGAGATCTGGTGCCAGGACATCCCGCAACACGGCTTGTGCCGCGCCGCCGCGATCGACGACCGTGACCCCGATCTGGATGCCTTTGGCTCGGCAGTCGTGTACGGCGGCCTCGGCGGCTTTGAGTGCCATTTCCATGGAGAGTTTGGGCACTTTGATGACGGGGGGTTGGGCGTCATCGGCCATGACGGGTTGCATCAGCAGCAGGCCGATGAGGAGGCTGGTAATCCGCTGGGTCGTGGGGCGCATGGGTGGTTCTCCGTTGGGTGGATTTCCGTATTGTGCGCGGCGCTGAGGGATCGGGCAAGCCGGCATGTTCGGTGTCTTCCAGTGTTAAAATTTGTTGCTTCCGCAGCGCGCCCGTTCGCGTGTTTCGAGCCGCTGCCTTCCCTGGGTGCTGAGTGGTTGGGAGGCGTTTGTATGTTCTCTGCGTTGCGTCGGAGTATCCAAAGTCGGCCGTCGGTGGCGGAATTGCGGGCGAATGTGTTGGCGGGGTTGACGGTCGGGGTGATTGCCTTGCCGTTGTCGATGGCGCTGGCGATTGCCAGTGGCGTGGCGCCGCAGTATGGCCTCTACACGGCCTTGATCGCGGGGATCGTGATTGCCTTGACGGGCGGATCGAAGGTCAACATTTCAGGGCCAACGGCGGCTTTTGTCGTCGTACTGCTGCCCATCGTGCAGCACTATGGTTTGGGCGGGCTGTTGTTGAGTGGTCTGATGGCGGGCGCGATCCTGGTCTTGATGGGCTTAGGGCGGCTGGGAAGCCTGATCGAAGTGGTGCCTTATCCAGTCACCATTGGTTTTACGGCGGGGATCGGGACGGTGATCGCCACCTTTCAGATCAAGGACTTTCTGGGGTTGACGACGCCCGAATTAACCGGGAGTTATCTGTCGAAGGTCGATCAGCTCCTGCATGCCTTGCCGACCATCAATCCGGCGGAAACCTTGATCGGCGTCTTGACGCTGGCGACACTGCTGATCTGGCCGAAGATTGACCGGAGAATCCCACGGCATTTGGTGGCCTTGGTGGTGGGGAGCGGCGCGGCCTGGGGGTTGAGCCATGGGTTGCCGAATTTCCATGTCGATACGATTGGGAGCCGGTTTTCCTATGTGGTGGATGGCTTGACCGGTCACGGCATCCCGCCGGTTTTGCCGCAGTTTGAATGGCCGTGGAATCTGCCCGGCGCCGATGGCAAGCCGCTGGGGTTGAGTTTCGATTTGATCCGGCATTTGCTGCCGGCTGCGCTTACGATTGCGATTCTCGGCGCGTTGGAATCGTTGTTGTGTGCGGTGGTGGCCGATGGCATGTCGGGCAAAAAGCACAACCCGAACGATGAGCTGATCGGCCAGGGTATCGGCAACATGCTGGCGCCGTTGTTCGGCGGCATCCCGGCGACGGCGGCGATTGCCCGCACCACGGCCAGCATCAAATCCGGTGGCAGCCTGCCGCTTTCCTCCGTCGTGCATGCTTTGTTTATTTTGGCCAGCATCTTGTTGCTGGCGCCGGTGCTGTCGTATATCCCGATGGCGTCGATGGCTGCGCTGCTGCTCGTCGTGGCCTGGAATATGAGCGAAGCCCATCATTTCGTCCGGCTGGTGAAGATCGCGCCCCGGGACGATGTGGTGGTGCTCCTGCTGTGTTTCTCGTTGACGGTGTTATTCGATATGACGGTTGCCGTCGCGGTCGGGATGGGGTTGGCGGCGATGTTGTTCATCCGTCGCACCATTGCGCTCACCGAGGCTGAACGGCTGGAAAAAAATCACCGCGGGCTGGCCTTGCCCGATGACATGATGGTGTACGACATCAATGGGCCGCTGTTTTTTGGCACGGCGCGCAAAGCCCTGCGTGCGGTGACGACGGTGCGTCCCGAGGTTCGTCTGGTGCTGCTCGACATGACCGAGGTGACGATGCTGGATTTCAGCGCGGTCGTGGCGATGGAGTCGATTTGGCACGACCTGCAAAAGCGGCATATCGGATTGATCATCATTGGGTTGCAGCCGCGCATGATCGAGAAGTTACGCCGGGCGGGGATTCACGCCGAGCATCATCGGGTGGCGTTTGCCGATTCGTTGGCCGAGGGGATTGCGGCGGCCTACGAGATGCGCGATGGGGCGGATTCTCCGGCGCCCGCCGCGGGCGGTTGAGGCAGCGCGGGGGAGGGCGCTTGCGGAATAAATCCAGGGATGGATTTATTCCGCGTTTTGTCAGAGAAACCGCGCCAGCAGGCGGCGGCTGTGGCGGTCGAGCGCTTTGAGATCGGGGATGCGGTAGGGCAGACCGTGGGCATCCGTAATCAGAAGTCCCTCGCTGAGCCGGCGAATATCGTCCTCGGATTTCAGCGTCAGTTCGGCCGCTCCGCGGTTGGTGGTGACGCGCCACTGGCTGGGCGTGCTGAAGCTGAGAACCTGATCAATCCGCAAAATTTCTGGCATGAGCTCGCGTTCCGCCAGGAATTGCCGGATCAACTCGGCGTCTTCCCGGGGGAGATCGGCCAAATCTTCGATAAACGCCTGCTCGTGGCCTTGGGCATCGACGAGGGCGATGAAGCGTTCGGGCTCGCTCAGGGCGAAGGCGCGCACTGGGGTGACGGCGACGGGGGGCGACTCGGCGCGAATCAGCAGCAGTTGGTTGAACGCATCGCGCTGCAGCCTTTGGTCAGTCAGCGGCATGGGGTGTCTCCTCGGCAAGGGGCAGGGTGCCGGCTTCGTTGAGTTTGATCTGGGCTTGATACAGCCGGTAGTAGTGCCCCTGTCTGGCCAGTAGTTCCTGGTGTTCGCCGGTTTCGACGATGCGGCCTTGATCCAGCACGACCAGCATATCGGCCTGGCGCAGCGTGGAGAGGCGGTGGGCGATCGCGATGGTGGTGCGCCCCTGTACCAGGTAGTCCAGCGCCTGCTGGATTTCCTGTTCTGTTTCGGTATCGACCGAGGCGGTGGCTTCGTCGAGAATCAGAATCTTCGGGTCGATCAGCAGGGCGCGGGCAATCGAGATGCGTTGCCGCTCGCCGCCAGAGAGCGCCTGGCCGCGTTCGCCCACCAGCGAGTCGTAGCCTTGGGGCAGCCGGAGAATGAATTCATGCGCATGCGCGGCGCGGGCGGCGCGGATGATTTCTTCACGGCTGGCCTCCGGTTTGCCGTAGGCGATGTTCTCGGCGATGGTGCCGAAAAACAGGAAGGGTTCCTGCAGGACGAGGCCAATCTGCTGGCGATAGTCGGCTACGCGGAATTGGCGGATGTCCGTCCCGTCGAACAGGATTTTCCCGGCGGAGACATCGTAAAACCGGGCAATCAGATTCACGAGGGTGGTTTTGCCGGAGCCGGAATGCCCGACGAGGCCGATCATCGCGCCCTGCGGAATGGTCAGGTTGATCTGGTTCAGAATGCTGCGGTTGCCATGGCGGAAATCCACCTGTTCCAGACGCAGCGCCGCCGGGCGATTGAGCGGGGATTCGGGGTGGATCGGATCGGGCACGCCGGCCTGATGATCGAGGATATCGAAGATGCGCTTGGTGCCGGCGGCGGTTTTCTGGGTGACGGCGACGATGCGGCTCATCGAATCCATGCGGGAATAGAACCGGCCGATGTAGGCGAGAAACGCGGTGAGAACCCCGACGGTGATGGCGCCTTGCGAAACCTGCCAGATGCCGAACGCCCAGACGATCAGCAGCCCCACTTCGGTCAGGGCGGTGACGGTCGGCCCGAACAGCGACCAGACCCGATTGACCCGGTCGTTGATTTTCAGGCTTTGCTGGTTGGCTGCCTGAAAGCGTTCCGCTTCGCGGGCTTCCTGCGAGAACGCCTTGACGACCCGAATGCCGGGGATGGTGTCGGACAGAATATTGGTGACCTGAGACCAGACTCGATCTGCCCGCTCAAACCCCGTGCGTAGTCGATCGCGCACCAGATGGATCATCCAGGCGATGATCGGCAGTGGGATCAGCGTCACCAGTGCCAGCCAGGGGTTGATGCTGAACAGGATGAGGGCGGTCATCAGGATCATCAGCACATCGGTCGCAAAATCCAGCAGATGCAGGGAGAGGAACAGGTTGATCCGATCGGTTTCCGCGCCAATGCGCGCCATCAGGTCGCCGGTGCGTTTACTGCCGAAATAGTCGAGCGACAGCCCCAGCAGGTGGTTGTAGGTGGTGGTGCGGATATCCACCCCGATCCGTTCGCTCACCCGCGCGAGCACATAGGTTCTGGCCCAGCCGAGCAGCCAGGCAACCAGCGCCGCCGCGAACAGGCCACCGAGATATTTGGTGACTACCATGGGATCGATGGCCTCCCCATTCTGGAAGGGGATGAGGACATCGTCCATCAGCGGCATGGTGAGATATGGCGGCACGAGCGTGGCAGCCGTGGCGGCCAGCGTCAGCAGGAACCCCAGGATGAGCCGGTTCCGATAGGGGCGGGCGAAGCGCCATAAGCGCAGCAGGGTGAGCGTGGAGGCGGTGTCCGGGGAGTCTTCCAGCCAATGATCGACCGGGTTGGCGGGTTTGGGCGTGGCGGCCGCCGGGGGGCTGGCGCGTTGAGTAAACTTCTCGACGAATTTCTGTGCCTGGGGCATGTGTTTCATGGTGAAACGCCAATGCGCCACACACCGGTGTTCATCCACCAGCGAGAGCTTGCCGACCCCGGCATGATCTTCCAGCACGAGGCGTTCGCTCTGCGCGAGCGGCCATTCTTCCAGAACCGCCGGATTGGGGGCGATCCGTTCGAGCCGGACATGGTGGGCGGTCAACACCAGCCGATGCGGGCAAAAACGGAGGTCTGTGGTCAGGTCGAGCGGGAGTTCGGCAATAACGGGAGAGGGCAGAGGGTGTGGCACGCCGGGTTCCTAGAAAAAATCCGCGAATCTGGGCGCTTTAACAGGCCGTTGAAAAACTTTTTAACACCCTGTTAGAGCGCTGGGTGATTCGTTCGGAAGGCTTTTAACGCATAATGGCAAGATAGTTTATCCGCCGCGTGGCGGAATGTATGTAGCGACCGACGGGTATCGTGTAGCCAGTCGATCCGGTTCTTCGGCGTGGGTGATGGGGTGACGGGTGGCCAAAAGCATCGAGTTTCTGAATTTTATTTCTCTTCGCGGGCCGAGCATCTGGACCTATGCGCCGGTGCTGGAGGCCTGGGTGGATATTGGCGAACTGGAAGATTACCCATCCAACACCATTCCGGGGTTGTATGAGCGGTTATCGACCTGGTTGCCGGGGCTGATCGAGCATCGTTGCAGCTATGAAGAGCGGGGCGGGTTTTTGCGCCGTCTGGCCGAAGGCACCTGGCCGGGGCACATCATGGAGCATGTCACGCTCGAACTCTTGACCCTCATTGGCATGAGCAATGGCTTTGGCCGCGCCCGCGAGACCCCGATTCGCGGGGTGTACAAAGTGGTGGTGACCGCCTGGGATGAAGATGTGACCAAACAGGCGTTGATCACGGCGCGGGATTTGTTGATGGCCGCGATCGAAGACCGCCCGTTTGATCTGACGGCGGCGTTGGCAGCATTGGCGGAGATCAAGGATGACCGTTTCCTGGGACCCTCGACCGCCAGTATCGTCGAAGCGGCCGTGGCGCGGCGCATTCCATTTATTCGCCTGAGCGACAGCAGCTTGGTGCAACTGGGGTACGGTGCGGCGCGCCGCATGATCTGGACGGCCGAAACCGGCCGAACCTCGGCGATTGCCGAAGGCATCTCCCGCGATAAGGATTTGACGAAATCCCTGCTGCAGTCCTGTGGGGTGCCGGTGCCCGAGGGGGAACTGGTCGAGTCGGCCGATGCGGCCTGGCAGGCGGCGCAGTCGATTGGTTTGCCGGTCGTCGTCAAGCCAGAAGATGGCAATCATGGCCGGGGCGTGTTTACCCATCTGCTGCATGAACATGAGGTGCGCGATGCCTATGTGCAAGCGCTCGCCGAGGGCAGTGGCGTTCTGGTCGAGCGGCATATTCCGGGCATTGAACATCGGGTGCTGGTGGTCGGTGGCCGAGTGGCCGCTGCGGCGCGTGGTGAGGAAACTGCCGTGATCGGCGACGGGGTTCATACCATCGAGGTATTGATTGAACGGCAGATCAATAGCGATCCTCGCCGGGGAACCACGGAAAATCATCCGCTGAACCGCGCGTGTATCGATTCTGCTGCGCGGATGGAACTCGCCCGGCTGGGTTTGACCGAGCAATCCATTCCGGCGGTGGGCGAACGCATCCTGATTTCCCGCCACGGGAATGTTGCCCATGACTGTACCGCCGCCGTGCATCCCTCGGTGGCGGCGCAGTGCGTCTTGGCGGCTCGCATCGTGGGGCTGGATATCGCCGGTATCGACCTGGTGATGCCCGACATCAGCCAGCCGTTGCAGGCGGTGGGTGGGGCGATCATCGAGGTCAATGCCGGCCCCGGCTTGTTGATGCATCTGCGCCCGGCCAGCGGTGAACCGGCGCCGGTGGGTCAGGCGATCGTCGATCATCTGTTCCCGCTGGGCGATGAAGGGCGGATTCCCCTGGTTGGGATTACCGGCTCGCACTTGCAGGCGGAAACGGCCTGTCTGGTGCATCACTTGCTGCAATTGACGGGGCGAACGGTGGGCTTGGCTTCGTCGCATGGCCTGTTCGTCAAGTCGCGGCTGATCGCGGGCGGTGATCAGGCGAATCGTTTGGCGGCCAACCGCCTGCTGGTGAATGCCGGGATGGATATGGCGGTCGTGGAAAATGCGGCGCGGGTCATCCTGGGCGAGGGGCTGGCCTATGACCGTTGTGCGGTCGGGATCGTCACGGATATCGATGTGCCGCAACACTTGGGCGCGTTCCATATTGATTCACCGGAAAAAGTCTTCAGCATTTTCCGCACGCAAATCGATGTGGTGTTGCCGGATGGCGTGGGGGTTTTGAACGCCGACGAGCCGATGATCGCCGAGATGGCACCGCTGTGTGATGGCGCGGTCATTTTCTGCTCGCAGCAGCCTGAATCTGCCGTCATTGCCGCGCATCGGGCCGCGGGCGGGCGCGCCTTGGTGTGGTCTGCCTCGGGTATTACGGCCTACCAGGGGGATGTGGTCTGGGGCGTGTTCGTACCGATTGAAACCTTGCCGGCTCCGATGGCCGTGATGGCGGCGATTGCGGCGGCCTGGGCCTTGGGTTTGAATGCCGAACTCATCCGGGCGGGGTTGACGACCTGGGTTTCTGGGCGAGTCTGTAATGCGCTGGCCTGAGCTGGCCGAGGCGATGGATGCGGAACGGCGCGCTGTTCAGCCGGTTCAAGAAATAATTGCTAAAGGGTTGTTCTGATGGAAGTCTCCCGCGTGCGCGCCTTGCGCGGCCCCAATCTTTGGTCTCGACACACTTCGATTCAGGCCTTGGTTTCCTGCGTGACCGACACCGCGCAGGATGTGCTGTTGCTGCCAGATTTCGAACTGCGCCTGCGCGCCCGCTTGCCGACCTTGGGGCATTTACATGCGATCGGGCGTCACGAGACGCTGTCCCTGGCGCATGTGTTGGCGCAGTCGGCGCTTGCGCTGCAGGTTGCGGCAGGATGTCCGGTGACATTCAGCCGATGTGTTCCCACCCCGGAGGCCGGAATCTATCAAATCGTCGTCGAGTACACCGAAGAAGCGGTCGGACGGCGGGCGCTGGAGCTTGCGGCCGGATTGCTCGATTCCGTGATGGCCGATACCCCGTTCGATCTCGCGGGCACGCTGGCCGAGTTGCAGGCGCTCGATGAGGATGAGCGCCTGGGGCCGAGCACGGGTTCGATCGTGCAGGCGGCGATTGCCCGAGGCATTCCCTACCGGCGCCTGACCTCGGGAAGCCTGGTTCAGCTCGGCTGGGGCAGCCGGCAGCGGCGGATTCAGGCGGCTGAAATCGACCGCACCAGCGCCATTGCTGAATCGATCGCTCAGGATAAACAGCTCACGAAGGCCTTGCTGCGTGCGGCGGGGATTCCCGTGCCCGTGGGGCGTTCGGTCGCTTCAGCCGATGATGCCTGGCATGCGGCGCAGGAAATTGGTTTTCCGGTCGTGGTCAAGCCGCGTGACGGCAATCAGGGGCGCGGGGTGGCGGTGAATATCACCACGGAGGAGCAATTGCGTCGGGCGTATGCCAGCGCGCGGGAAGAAAGTCGGCATGTCTTGGTCGAGCGGTTCATGCCGGGCTATGACTTTCGGGTGCTGGTGGTCGGGCAGCAGGTGGTGGCGGCCGCGCGTCGGGATCCGCCGATGGTGCAGGGCGATGGCGTGCACACGGTGGCGGAACTCATCGATCAGGTGAATGCCGACCCCCGCCGAGGGGATGGGCACGCGCACGCCTTGACCCGTATCCGCGTCGATGACATCACGCTGGTGACGCTGGAATCCCAAGGCTATCGGCTCGATAGCGTACCGCCGGTTGGCGCGGCGGTGGTGCTGCGGAACAACGGGAATCTCTCGACCGGCGGCACCGCGACGGATGTCACCGATGACCTGCATCCCGAGATTGCTGCCCGCGCGATTGAAGCGGCGCGCATGATTGGGCTGGATGTCTGCGGGGTGGATTTACTCTGCGAACGGATTACCGAGCCGCTGGAGGCGCAAAACGGCGGCTTGGTGGAGTTGAATGCCGCGCCGGGGTTGCGTATGCACCTGCAGCCTTCCGTGGGCAAACCCCGCCCGGTCGGTGAGGCGATCCTGAACGAAGTATTTCCGCCGGGTGAGGATGGGCGGATTCCGGTGGTTGCCGTTTCCGGCACCAACGGCAAAACCACCACTACGCGGCTGATTGGCCATTTTCTGGCGCAAACCGGGCTGAATGTCGGCATCACGACGACCGATGGGGTGTATATCGCCGGCGAGCGCATCGACACGGATGATTGCGCGGGGCCGATCAGCGCGCGCAATGTGCTGCTCCACCCGGCAGTTGATGCTGCGGTGTTTGAGACCGCGCGGGGGGGCATCCTGCGCCAAGGGCTGGCGTTTGATCAATGCGATGTCGCGGTCATCACCAATATTGGTCTCGGCGATCATCTGGGTCTGGCTTATATCGAAACGGTCGAAGATCTGGCGGTCGTCAAGCGGGTGATTGTCGATAATGTTTCGCCGCGGGGGATGTCGGTGCTCAATGCGGCCGATCCCATCGTCGCGAAAATGGCGGAAACCTCGCCTGCGCCGGTCACCTTCTTCGCGCTGGATAAAACCCTGCCGCGCATGGTGGCCTGGCGGGAAATGGGGCACCGCATTATCTATCGAGAGGGCACGGATCTCGTGGCTGAACAGGGGGCGTTCCAGTGGCGCATGGCATTGGCCGAGATGCCGCTCACCCGGAACGGATTGATTGAGTTTCAAGTCGAAAATGCCATGGCGGCGATTGGCGCGGCCTGGGGGCTGAACCTGCCCTGGGCGCGCATCGAGGCGGGATTGCGTTCGTTTGACAGCGATGTGGCGCAGGCACCGGGGCGATTCAACTGGTTCGATTACCAGGGCGCGACACTGATTGCCGATTATGGCCATAACAGTGATGCCATCCAGGCGCTCTGCCGCGCGGTGCAAAACCTGCCCAATACCGAGTCGCGTCTGGTGGTCATCAGCGGTGCCGGGGATCGGCGGGATGAGGACATCCGGCAGCAAACCCAGATTCTGGGCTCCGTATTCGACGAAGCCATCCTGTATCAGGATGCCTGCCAGCGCGGACGCGCCGATGGCGAGGTCATCGGCCTGTTGCGCGCCGGGCTTGCGGGCGCAACGCGCACGCGGCATATCGAAGAAATCACCGGCGAGTTTCTGGCGATCGATCGTGCCCTGGCGCGTTTGAAGCCGGGTATGGTCTGTTTGATCCTGATCGACCAGGTCGATGCCGCGCTGGCCTATCTGCAGGAAAAAGTCGCGCTGGCGGCAGCGTTGCCCGAACAGAAAGCCTGAACCGGCCGTATCCCGCGACAGGGCTGACTGAATCGACCCAAGGATGGATTGATTCAGGGTTGCGGGGGGCGCCGATTCAATCTGCGCTTTTTCAGAACACGGCGTCGTGATAGACCCGCTGCACATCATCCACATCGTCGAGCATGGCGAGCAGCTTTTCCATCACCACCACATCCTCGCCGCTGATCGGGGTGCGGGTTTTGGGGACGAACTGGATTTCATCGACCTCGAAATCAATCTCGCCCAGCGCGGCCACCAACGCCTGTCGAGCCTTGCCGTATTCGGTATGCGGCACGAACACGGTGACTTGATCTCCTTCGCTTTCAATATCCGTCACATCGACATCGGCACCGAGCAGCGCTTCAAGTACGGAATCTTCACTGCCTTTGAACGCAAAAATCGCGGCATGATCGAACTGGTGCATCACCGTGCCCGGTGTGCCCAGCTTGCACTTGGTTTTGGTAAAGCAATTGCGCACATCGCCAATGGTGCGGTTCGGGTTGTCGGTGAGGCAATCGACCAGCACGACCGTGCCTGCCGGGCCGAAGCCTTCATAGCGTGCGGGTACGAAATCCTCTCCAACGCCACCCGCTTTGGCTTTTTCCAACGCCTTTTCCACCACATGCGAGGGCACCTGATCTTTTTTCGCCCGTTCGATCATGCTGCGCAGGGCGAGGTTGCCGGCTGGGTCAAACCCGCCGGTTTTCGCGCATACATAAATTTCGCGGCCATATTTGCTATAAATTTTGGCCTTGGCGTTGGCGGTTTTTGCCATTGACGCTTTGCGGACTTCGTAAAAACGACCCATGTTCTGCTCCGGACAAAGATTCTCTTCTGCAAGCGGGCAAGCGTAACAAACCGCGCGGCATTGGGCGAGATACCGCGCCGTGCAACTTTGTTTTTCTTCCATTGCGGGCGTGGCAGACTGTGCGTTCGGTGAGAATTCTTTTCGGGTCAGACGCGGGGAGGAAGCAGGATGAACCGTTGGTGGCAAGTGAGTGTGGGGCTGGCGCTGTGTTCCACGGTGCTGGTGGGCTGTGGTGAGGGGGGTACCGCGACCCAGGCGGCGGCCGAGGCGCAAGCAGCCAAGTCCGCCAAGGCCGATTTGGATCAGGCCAAAAAGGCATTGAATGACGCGCAGGCGTTGGACAACGCCCGTCTGAAACAGGCCGAGCAGCAGTGAGCGAACCTTTCTGGCGGGTCAAACGACTCTCGCAGATGACGCCGGCCGAGTGGGAGTCGCTCTGCGATGGGTGTGCGAAATGCTGCCTGCAAAAGCTGGCGGATGAGGAAGACCCGGACGGTACGGTGTACTACACCGATCTGGTTTGCGATTTGCTCGATGTATCGACTTGCCGCTGCACGGATTATGCGCACCGTCAGACGCGGGTGCCGAGCTGCGTCTGGCTCAAACCCGAGGATCTCGACGAGTTCCATTGGCTGCCCGCCACCTGCGCGTATCGGCGGCTGGCGGAAGGCCGGGATCTGCCGGAATGGCATCCGCTGCGCACCGGGCAGGCGGATTCGGCGCGCCGGGCGGGGTTTGCCGTCTGTGGTCGGGCTCAGCCCGTGGCGGGGCGTCCGCCCGAGGACTGGGAAGATCATGTGGTGGACTGGCCGATGGAAGAATCGCCCTGAGCCATTGCCAATCCACGGCTGATCTCGGCGTCGCGCGGGAAGGTGCCTGCCCTAAACGAGGGGCGGGAGGGCGTCGGAGTGCGCCGGTTCGGTAGCCCGGTGCGTGCGGCGATGCCTGTCCAGCCACTGCGGCCACTGGCGGCGCCAGTTGTCCAGCAAGTCGGGGATCGTGCGGGCGGTGGTGGGGCTTTCCAACCCCAGGTGGGTCGCTGCGGCGATCAAATTGGCCTGCGCCTGTTCGGCCCGTAGCGGTGGGGCGTGGTTGGTTTTGCTGAGTTTTCTCCCCTCGGCATCGTGCACGATGGGCAGGTGGGCATAGCGGGGCGGTGGGGCGGTCGGGTAGAGCTGCTGATGCAGGGCAAGCTGCAGCGGGGTGAGTTCCGCGAGATCGGCACCGCGCACCACATCGGTGATGCCAAACTCGTGGTTATCGACCACTTCGGCCAGGTGGTAGGCGATCACGCCATCGGAGCGCTGCAGAATGGGATCGCCCACGCATTCCGGCAGAGATTGGCAGAGGGTGCCGAGCAGACGATCCGTGAAGCGGATGGGTTCCTCCGGCACGATCAGCCGCCAGGCGCAGCGGGCGTCGGCCGGCGGTGGTGTCTGTCGGCAGGTGCCTGGATAGAGGCTGCCGACCAGGCCGGTGCGCTGCCCACTTGCGCGCAGCGCGTCCCGGCGGCAGTGGCAGCGATAGACCCTGTGCTGTTCGATGAGTTGCTGGAGCGCGGCGGCATAGGCAGCGTGGCGGTGGCTTTGTCGATCGACGGCATCGGGAATGAGCTGATGGGCGTCGAGTTGCGCCAGAATCCGACGGCTGTTCTCGGCCGGGCAGCGGGCAGAATCCAGATCGTCCAGCCGCACCCGCCATTGACCACCGTGTGCTCGGGCGTCCAGCCAGCTCCCCAGCGCCGCCACCAGTGAGCCTGCGTGCAGCGGGCCGGAGGGCGTGGGAGCGAAGCGACCGATGTAGGGGCGTGGGCAGGGGCGGTTCATGGCGGTATGATGGCGCATTCGCGTCAATTTTGGGATGCAGGTGCAAACGGGGGCGGTGATGCCAGCAAACACACGGATCGGCAGTCGTTGGATCGGACTGGCATTGTCCTTTGGTCTCATGCAGGGCGTTCTGGCCGCCGAGGCGCCGCCCGCCCCGGCCTGGATGCCGCCACCGGCGTTTACCGAGGGCTTGACGGCGCTGGCAGCGGCGGATGTGACGACTGCCTCGGCAGATGTCCAGGCACTCGGTGAGAGCCCGCTGGCCACCTATCTGCAATTTCGTGTGTTGATGGCGACGGCGAGCAGCGATCCTGCGGCGGCGGTGGCGTTCATCCAGAACAACCCGGATTTCATCTTCAGCACCAACCTCAAGGCGAGAACCTTGTCGGTGCTGGCCGCGCAGAATCGTTGGGCGGATTATCTCGCCCTCACCAGTCAGGCGCCCAGCCTGAAAAATCCGCCCGCGCGCCAGTGCCAATACTGGCAGGCCGAGATCGAAACGCAGGCGTTCGGGGAATCGGATGCCGCCGATGCCCTGGCGCTCTGGCAGCAGGGGCGGGCCTTGCCGAAATCTTGCGATGCGGTGGTGCATTGGCTGGAAACGCATGACCGGCTCGACCGCGCGGCGTATCAGGCGCGGCTTCGGGGCGCGGTCATGGACGGTAATCTCAGTTTTGCTGAACTGGTGGTGCGTCAGGGCACGCGCGCCAAAATCCCGGGGCTCGCCGCCTATCTGCGCCGTTGGCGAGATGCACGGGTCGATCCCAGCGGCACCATTGCGACCTTGAAGACGATCAAAAAGCCCACGGCGGAAGATCAAGCGCTCATGACCCAGGCATTGATCTGGCTGGCGCGAGCCGACCCTCAGGCAGCGGCCGAGCTGCTTCCGGTATTGTCCGTGCGCCAATTGCCAGCTGAATCCCGTGACCGCGTGGCACAAACCCTTGCGCTGAAGGCGGCCTATACCCGCATGCCGCAGGCGTATGCCTGGCTGATGGCCTTGCCGGAGGCCGTGCAAAATCACGAAACCCGCACCTGGGCGGTGCGGGCGGCCTTGCGGACGGAAGACTGGCGGGGCGTCCGGCAGGCGCTGTATCGGCTGTCGGTCGATACCGCAGCGCAGCCGGAGTGGCAGTATTGGCGCGCACGCGCCGATGAGGCGTTAGGCGACAAATCCGGCGCTGAAGCGCGATGGCAGGCGCTCTTGATCGTGCCGGATTATTACGGATTTCTGGCGGCGGATCGTCTCGGGGTGCCGTTCCCCTGGCGATCCTTGCCCCATCCGCAGATTGCCACCGATACCGTCGTGAACAATCCGGCGGTACAGCTTGCTTTTTATCTGCGCTCGGCCGGGCAGATTGACGACGCGCGCCGCGCGTATCTCGCGGCCTTTGAAGCGCTGCCGCCGGCGCAGCAACCGGCGCTCGCCCAATTGGCCATCGACGAGCAGTGGTATGACCGCGCCTCGATCGCCATCGCGCGCCTGGGCAAGCAGGATGATCCCGCCTGGTTTACCTGGCGTTATCCCATGCCCTGGCGGGACGCGGTGGAGGCGCAGGCCAAGGCACAGGGGCTGACGCCCGATTGGCTGTATGCCGTGATGAGGCGGGAGAGCCTGTTCATGAGCGATGTCGGTTCCGGCGCTGGCGCTCAGGGCTTGATGCAGCTCATGCCCGCCACGGCGCGCTGGATTAACCATAAGGCCAATCTTGGGCTGGATGCGATCGACCTGCATGATCCGGCGACGAACATTACCCTCGGTGCGGCGTATCTCGCCCATTTGAACATGCTGTACGACGGCCAGATGCCGCTGGCGGTCGCGGCCTATAACGCCGGCCCCGGGCGGGTCAAACAGTGGCGGCCCGAGGATCGCAGTCTGCCGGGGGATGTCTGGGTCGATACCATCGTGTTCGATGAAACCCGCAATTATGTGCGCGCGGTGATGGGCGCGCGGCTGATTTATCAGTGGCGCAGCTCGATCCTTGAGGCACAGAGCAAAAAAGTCGATCCGCCGCCGGTCGGCGA
Organism: Halothiobacillus sp. DCM-1; assembly: GCF_045689735.1. Lineage (GTDB taxonomy): Bacteria > Pseudomonadota > Gammaproteobacteria > Halothiobacillales > Halothiobacillaceae > Halothiobacillus. The sequence goes on along the minus strand of NZ_CP142685.1, from coordinate 1,588,542 downwards.
AAAACCACCCGCCTTGCTGGCCTGGTTGACTCCGGTCACGCCCTCGGGCGGGCAGCCTGCGGTGGATTTGGCCAGTACCACCGCGACAACCCCGGCGGGGGCTGCAGCGGGCAGCGCAGCCTCTGCGGCAACCCCGTCGTTGGAATCCGTCGCCCAGACCCGCCGTCCCTGATCCCGGCATCCTCGATCTCTGCCGGGAGCCGGTGCGTCATGACCTATCTGTTTTACGACTTTGAAACCACCGGCGCCGATCCCGCCTGTGATCGGCCGGTGCAATTCGCCGCCTTGCGCACGGATGCGGCGTTCAATCCCGTGGGCGAGCCGGTCATGTATTTCGCCGAATTGTCCGAAGAGGTGCTGATGCACCCGGCGGCGGCACGGATTACCGGCATTCTGCCCACCCGGCTCCCGGCCTTGGGCGCCCTGCCGGAAGTGGTGTTTGCCGCGCGCTTGCAGGCGTTGTTCCGTGAACCCGGCACCTGTGCCGTGGGCTTTAACAACCTGCGGTTCGATGCCGAGCTGTTGCGCTATCTGTTCTGGCGGAATCTGCGCGAACCCTACGACCACGAGTGGCAGGACGGCAACAGCCGGTTCGATGTGCTCGACTGCGCGCGGGCACTGCGGGCCCTGCGCCCCGAGGGCGTGGTTTGGCCGGTGGATGACGCCGGACAACCCACCCTCAGGCTGGAAGCCTTGACCGCCGCCAATGGCATCCCGCATCACGGTGCGCATGATGCGCTCGCGGATGTATGCGCCACGCGGGATCTGTTCGCCTTGTGTCATCGCGCCCAACCGAAACTGGTCGATTATCTGTTGACCCTGCGAGACAAGGCGACCGTGGCCGAATTCGTCGATCACCCGCAGCGCCGCACGGGCTTTGTGCATATTTCCCCGATGATCGCCACCGCTTGGCGCAATGCTTCGGTGTTCGCCAATTTCGGCTCGCCGAATGGCATCAAAACGCAACGGATTCTGTGGGATCTGCGCGCCGATCCGGCCCGAATCCTCGATGAATCTGTCGAGTCACTGGCGGTGGCGCGGTTCATCACGCGGGACGATCCCCGCGGCGTCAGCCGGTTACCGATCAAGCTGTTGCATCTCAATCGCGCGCCCTTGGTGACCTCGATCCGACTGCTGGACGAGGCAGGGTTGGTCGAACGCTTGCTGCTCGATGTGTCGCAACTGCGGCAGCATCAGGCCACGGCGGCTCAATTTATGCCGGAAATGGCCGATAAATTGCAGCAGGTGATGGCGATGTCGGCGGAATTTCCGCCCAAACCGGCCGAATGTGCGTTGTACGACGGCTTTTTGGATCGGGCGGATCGCGCTCGGCTGGCGCAATTCAGCCGGGCGGTCGATCAGGCGCTGGCGGCAACGGGCACGGTGGCGGCGGCGACGATGGCCTCCCCGGTGCAGGCGCTGTTGCGGCAGGACTGGCAGGATGCCCGGCTGCGCGCGCTGGTGCCTCGGTTTGTCGCTCGACACTGGCCGGCCTTGCTGGATGAGGGCGCAGCCAAGGAATGGGCGCACTGGCGGCAAGCGCAGCTCGCTGGAAAATGGCCAGAATTTTTTGCCGCGCTGGCGGTTGAGCGCGCGGGGGCGGATGCGGCCACCGGGCGCTTGTTGGATGAATTGGAACAATGGGGGCGGGCGAGGGCGACGAACGGTTAGCCGCGCCCTGCCGGGGGTGAGGTGCCATGAGTTTTGTCGTTTTCGGCCCGGGCGTCAGTGACCAGGTCACGCTGAACCAGGCCTTGTTTCAGCCGGTGATGCATGCCGCGCCGCGGGCGATCGAGCCGGTTGCCCGGGGGGAAGAATCCCGTGCAACTGATGATAGTCTCGCGCAATTGCCCCCGCGACAACATCCGGCGGCGACTCCGGATCGGTCTGGCCGACTTTCGGTGTATGACGCAGTGCGTTCCGCCACTGATGAGCGCCGTCCCATCGTGCTCGCCAGCCAACTGATGACCACGCCGGTCATTTCGCTCCCCCCGGAAGGCACCATCGCTGAACTGCGGGCGATCTTCGAGCAGCAGGGGATTGGCCTGGTGCCGGTCATCGACGCGCAGGAACGGCTGGTCGGCGTGGTGACCAAGGGGGATATCAGCCGTCAGCGGGTGCGGTTTTCGGATCTTGCGCCCTTGTCGGTCATGAGGATTGCCAATCCGAAGGTGTTGACGGCCACGCTGGAGACCAATATCCGCGAACTGGCTCGGGTGCTGCTCGCGCAGGATATCCGGGGGCTCCCCATTGTCGATGCCGAGCGCCGCGTGGTCGGGATTGTGACCCGGGGCGATATTCTGCGGGCGCTGGTGAATTACGCGCCGCTGGAGTTGTGGTCGTAATCGGCCGTGCCGGGGCGATACGAATCGGGTGGAGCGCTCACCAGGCGCAGACGGGTGATTTCCGATGGCGCGCCGAGCCGTTTGGGTGGCTCCCAATAGCCCGTGCCTCGGCTGACATAGACCCACATTTTCCCGTGCCGATGCAGGCCCGCCACATAAGGTTGCTGCAGGCGGACGAAGTAGTTCCACGGCCAGAACTGGCCGCCATGGGTGTGGCCGGAGAGTTGCAGGTCGAATCCGGCGGTGGCGGCGGCTTCTGCGCTTCGCGGCTGGTGGGCGAGCAAAATCCGGACGGCTGCGTCCGTTGGCGCCCCGGCCAGCGCGGCGTGTGGGTCGCTGGCTTCCTGCGGCACGAATTGGTCAGCGCGGTAATCGGTGACGCCGCCGATCACGAGGCTGGCTCCTTGATGTTCCAGAACCTGATGCCGGTTCTTGAGCACGATCAGCCCCAGCCGGGCGAATTCCGCCGACCATTCCGCCTCGCCGGAATAGTATTCGTGGTTGCCGGTGACAAAGAATGCGCCGTGGCGGGCTTTGAGGTTCGCGAGCGGCGCGGTATGGGCGGCGAGCTGGGCGACGCGGCCATCGACCACATCCCCGGTGACGGCGATGAGATCGGGCTCCAGCGCATTCACGGCATCGACAATCGCGTTGAGATAACCGCGTTTGATGGTCGCGCTGACATGAATGTCGCTGATCTGCACGATCGTGAAGCCGTGGAGCGCGGGCGGCAACCCGGCCAACGGGATGCTGATCTCGACGATGCGGGCGCGCCGCCGCGCATTCAAAAACCCGATCAGCGTCATCAGCAGGGCAAGGAGGGGCACCGCGACGGCGCTCCAGACAACGGCGTCCGGCTCGAAGCGCTCTGGCAGCAACAGCCAGACGAGGGCAATGAATCCATCGCGCAGCGCCGTGAACACCAGCAGGCTAGAGAACAGCCCCATCGTCAGTGCGCCGACCCAGCCGAGCGCATCAGCCAACCCGCGGTGGCGGATAAAGCGGGAGAGGAGGGTGAGCGGCAGCACCAGCCAGGAAAAGATCAGCCAGGCAATGCCGAGCCCGCGCACCCAGTCCGGCACCGGCAGGTAAGGCAGCAGCCGTAGCCCGATGTAGGCGTGCAGCAGGGCGAGAATGAGGGTGGCGACGATCAGAAAACGAAGGGGTGGCGCGTGGCGTGGGCTGGCGGGCATGGCGATCCAGGTTTGCAGGGTGGCCAAAAGGATATAGTGCCTTGCCGTGGATTAGGCAAGGCGAGGGGGATCGCCGCCGAGTTCAAGCAAAACCTGTCATTACGCAGGCCGCCAGTCTCCCGGAGCCATGCGGCGGCGCACCGAGCCGTCGTCGCTGATCTGGCAGAGGTGCAGCCAGCGATTGTCCACCAGTTGTCGTAGCATCTCGTGCCCAGCCACGATGCGATCCATCGCCTCGGTCGGTGCCTCGATGAAGGCGGACAGTCGCAGCGGCTCGTGACGCCACTGTTCGCCATCGTGCAGGGATTGCAGCGACAGGCCGACCCGCAGATCGCCGCCGTTGCCTTCCAGCACCCCGACCAGGCCGCCGACCACATTGTGCAGCACTTTGTTGCCGCTGCCCTGGCGCAGGTTGTCCACCGTCGAACCGTAGTATTGCAGGTTGATCCAGTTCGCAACGACCAGCGGCGCTGTCATGATGAGGCTCAGGATGCCGAAATCCGCGTCATTGCGCCAATCGTAATCGTGTAGAAAGGCCCGCCCGCCAAGATTCAGCCCCCGCGTGCGGCGGCGCGGTGCGGCAATGAAGGCCGCATTACCTGCCAGTCCCCATTCGGGGCGAACCTGCGACCAATCCCGCCCGCGCTGAACCACATGCTGCTCGGCGCCCGCTTGGGTGACGGTTGCATCCAGGCTGACCAGCCGTTCCAGACGGGTCAGTTCGCCCGCGCGCTGCAAGGCGTTGGCGAGCGTTGCCAGCTCGGCTGCTGAGGGCGTATCTTTGGCCGGACGATCGAGCAACAGCACCTGATCGGTGGTGGTGTCGTGCATCGCGGCGAGGAAGCGTGTGTCTCGCGGGATGGCAATGCCGCGCTCGGCCAGACCGAGCCGAACACTCGGTTCGTTGAGCAGACTTGCCGCCACGCGGGCACTGACTTCGCCGGTTTGTCCTGCGCAGGCGCCACAGTCCAGCCCTGCGCGGTGCGGATTGTTGGTGGTGGAACTGCCGTGCCCGGCCAGCAGCACGATGGGCGCCAGCGGGCCGCCCGCCAGGCCAAGACCGCGCAATATGCCCTCGGCGATCGAGATTTTGGCGGCATCATCCAGCGTGCCGTTCGGTCCGGTCAGTGCTGGATGCAGTTGTGCGCGTTCCTGCTGGGTCAATCCGGCTTCGTCCGGCGGCAGTGAAGACCGATGCCAGCCAAGCGTGTCCGCAATCAGGCGGGGCACATAGCTCAACCCGGCCGATTCGACAAAGGTGAAGCAGGAAGCCGCCGAGAGCTTGAACTGTTTCCAGCTGGCGCTGCGGCCCAGTCGCGCCTGCCGTTTTGCGGCCAAGGTTTCATCGCCGGTTTCCTGCACGCGGCAGCCAGGGTTCAGCAGCACGGGTGTGTGGGTGCGTGCCTTCGCTTCACCCAGGCGGCAAAAGTCGAGCGGCACCCCGAAGAAGCCTGCAAAGCCAATGGTCTGCACATTCGGCAGGCTTGATTCCAGATGGCGGCGAAAGACCTCGGATCGCACATCGATGCAAAAGGCGGCTTGTACGGCAGGGCGTGTTTCTTCGCTGGGCGCCGCATTTTCGGCTTCGGCGTTGCGCTTCAAGCCGCTCAGCACGGGACGGCGAAACGCGATTTCTGCGGCGGTCAGCAGGATTTCATCGATCGCTTCCGGCGTTGTTGCATGCAGTGCGTGCTGTCGACTCCACTGGCTGAGCTGGCGTTGCCATTCCTTATGAGTTGCCGGAGGCATTTCGTGGAGAACCAAGGCATCCCAGACGAGACGGATAGTCAAAAGGTCGCGGAGATCTTGATGTTCCTTGCCCTGCAATTCTGCCTGCCAACGCAAATAGCGGCACCAGCTCGCCCAGCCCCCAATCGTTTTCAGGGTGGCATAAAGGTAATCCGCCATGAGTTCAGCCGGAACCTGGAGTTGCGCCAGTGCCCAAGGTAGTGCCTCGCTTGCGTTCGCCGGTGCCGTGAGCAGGTGCGCGCGTACCTGTTTTAGGCTGACAGCGCGGGCAGAACGGTCGATCAGGCTGTACTGGCGCCAGGCGGTGTACAAACCGGCCTGGTGCGTCTCTGGCAGTGTCCAGAGTGCCTGCCCGCGGTCGTAATACGCAGCGAGAAAGCCGCTGATCTGTTCGACAATGAACTCGGACACGGGCGGCGCGTCCCGCCGATCCATCTGACGGGCAAGGAGAGGCAGTGGCGTGCTGGGCTGGCGTGCGGTACGCAGTGCGCTGCGCACGGCCTCGATGGTGACATCACTGCCGAGCTCGTCCGCCGCTGCGGCAAGATCGTCGTTGGTGATTTCGCCTTTGGCCAGCTTTTCTGCGAACCAGTGGCGATCCATGAATAGGCGTTCGCCGGTGGTCTGCGCCAGAAATTTGCCAACCGCGCTGAATGGCTGGTCAATCAGGCCAAGGTAGGGATTGACGGCGACGAAGGAGTCCAAAGGCCAGACCGGGGCGATCCGGTGGCAGGTTTGTTCGACCATTGCCGCCCAGTTCGGTGGCAGCACGGGGTTCTTGATGTGTGTGGATGCGGTCATTGGGTGTTCCTCTTCGGCGGTGGCACGAGGTTCAGGATTCGGTGCCGCTGGTGCGCGGCGCGAGTTCTGGCGAGGCTTCGGCGGGTACTCGGCCGACCTTCTCTGGCCAGAGGCGGTAGGCCAAGCGCTCGACCCAGCGGTCGATATACAAGCCGTTGTAAAGGTGGATGAACAACGCGGTTTGCCGCTTACGGTCGAGTAAATCGCGTCCAGGGCCTTGCAGCCAGGCGATGAGCAAAAAGCCCAGCGCTGCGGATGCAATCAACCCCCATTGCAGCGGACTGGCTTCGTTGGGCCAGGGTGCGAGATCCGAACCGAATGCCGTGATAACGCCTTCGTGAAGCACGAAATAAACCGTCGCCATGCCGCTGGCAATGAGCATGGCGCCCGCGACTTCGCGGAGGCTGCCGTAGCTGAGGGTTTTGAGCACAAGCTGCACCGTAGCCAGCGCGATGATCGTCACCAGTGCGAGCAAGGCGGGTTCCGCTTGCAGATCGAGCCCCAGGTTCTGCGCGATTCCCAGTGTCAGCAGCATGCCACCTGCCACGGTCAATCCCCAGATCGGCACGGAAATCCGACGGCGGTTGGGGACTTTGACCTGCCGCAATTGGTCGGCAATGCCGCCAGACGAAAGGAAGGCGTGCGCCTTGTACAGCGAATGCCCGACGAGGTGCAGCAGCCCCAGGGCGAGTAAGCCCAGACCGAGTTCGAGCAGCATGAAGCCAAGCTGAGCCGTCGTGGACCAGGCCAATGAAGATTTGATGGCCGTTTGCGTCAGCATGACGAGCGAGGCGATGATCAGCGTGATGAGTCCGACGACGGCAAGCAGGGCGAGCGCATGGCCTTCTGCCGCGAGCAAGTGACTCAAGCGCAGCACGATGATCGCGCCGCTATAGACCACACCCGCATGCATCAACGCGGATACGGGTGTGGGCGCTTCCATGACCTGAATCAGCCAGCCATGGAACGGAAACTGCGCACTCTTGAGCAAAGCGGCGAACACAACCAGCCAGGCGGCAAGCTGCATCGACAGGGGCAGATGTGGCTGCGTGGCGACATAGTCATTGATTGCGCTGAATTCGAGGCTGCCGACCGCTTGGCCGATTAGCAGGGTGGCGACGACCAGCAGGGCATCGGCGCTGCGGCTGAAAATCGATTTTTTGTGCGTGACCATGATCGCGCGGGGCCGATCCGGGTAGAACGACAGCAGGCGATGCAGGCTGAAACCGGTGGCAATAATGGCGAGCGTGAATTGCGCCATATTGCCAGCGATGACCACCAGCAGAAACCAGCCCCCGGTGAGTGCCAGCAGACGGAAAAAACGCGCTTGTTGGTGATCGCCATCCAGATACTGAATGCTGAATCGCGCGATGATCGCTAAAACGAAGCTCACCAGGGTGGCCAATAGCAGGGTTATGCCGTTGACCGCGACCGAAAGGCCGATGGGCGTGGAGAACCACGGGAGTGGCGGCAGGATCAAATCCGCCTGCGCGCCCAGCAAAAACAGGGTATCAGCCAGCAAAGCCAGGAATAAAGCCAATAAGCTCAGGCGCGCCACCCGGGTTCTGGTTTTGCGCGCCGAGGGGGCACCGGGTTGGACACTCGGCAGGGCTGAGGCCAGCAAAATCAGCGGCATGGCCAGCAGGAGCAGTCCAGTGATGGGTTGGAACAGGGCAGGGCTCATGGGGATGCCTCCAGTCGGTTGTCCTTGTCACTGGAATCTTAGGAGCCCTAAATCCATATGAATAATTCGAATTAACTCTTCAAGGCATAGATTACGGTTTATGCGATGGGGCGCGCAGTCGTTCGGCGTTGCCGGAGTTTGTTGATTTTTTTCAATAAAACTAATGTTTATTAATGGGTTGTGTCATTTTCTCTTGAGATGGCTGGAGCCATCGCCCCGAGGCGTCGGTCAGCTATTGTATAGACCGTGGTCTATAGTGTGAGAAGATAGATTCGATCAATCATGGGTTTCGCCGCCGCCTTTTGCCCGCAGAAACCGCCTGACCGTGAGGATGAACGATGGATGAGCGTGCCCCGATTTTCCGCAAGTTGTTGCGTCACGCCTCGTTGCGACAGATCGAAGTCTTTGAATCAGTGGCGCGGAACGAGAGTTTCACCCGTGCGGCGGCTGAACTGAACCTGACTCAGCCCAGTGTTTCCGCGCAGGTGAAGAGCTTTTCTGAGGCGATTGGGCTGGAGTTATACGAGCAGATTGGTCGGCGCATCTTTCTCACGGATGCAGGTCGGCTGGTTCTACGGGGTTGCCGTGATGTGATCGACGCCCTATCGAATATCGAAATGTCCCTGAACGAGCTGAAAGGCTATCGTAAAGGCCGTTTGCGCCTGTCCGTCATTACCACGGCAAAGTATTTTGCACCGATCGCCTTGGGCGATTTCGCGCAGCAATACCCGGAAATCGAACTGGAACTGTTGATTTCCAACCGTGCCACTTTGATGCAGCGGATCGAGGACAACATTTCTGATTTGTACATCGTCGGTCAATTGCCAGAAACCCGGATCGATCTGGAAGTCATTCCTTTTGCGCCGAATCCCTTGGTGGTGATCGCCCACCGCAGCCACCCGCTCGCCACGGCGCGCAATATCCCGTTTGAGCGAATCGCTGAGGAGTTTTTCATCATGCGAGAGCAAGGTTCCGGGATTCGCCATAAGGTTGAAGAACTGTTTGCCAGCCACGGCCGGACGATCAAGACGCGCATGGTGCTCGATGGCAACGAGGCGATCAAACACGCGGTGGCGGGCAAGCTGGGACTGGCGGTCGTTTCCGCGCATGCCCTGAATATCGAGGGGGCGGGCGGTCCGCTGGTGGCCTTGGATGTGCAGGGTTTTCCGCTGGAAAGTTACTGGAATATCGTCTATCCCAAGGGTAAGGCGATGTCGGTCATTGCGCGTAAGTTTTTGTCTTTCCTGAAAATTCATGGCGGGGATTATCTGCACATTGGCTGATTGACCCATGACAAGCACGGCTTAAGCCGGCGTAAGCCCGCCGCGACGCGCTCGAAGGCCGAGCCCGCAGAGTCTTCGATAGGGATGTCGGAGAGGCCGAAGAGGAGGGATCAGTCAAGTTGAAAAATGGCAGGAAAGCCCTTTTTAACAACCTGTTAGATGAGTTTCCTTGGAGGGAACGGAGGCGCTCAATCGGCGGGGCGCAGGTTCGGCGGATTGAGCATTTCTGTGGCGAGTCTGCGCGTTTGCTCGGTAATTTCGACGCCCCCTATCATGCGGGCGATTTCTTCGATGCGTTCGCTGGCGCTCAGGGGGGCGATGGTGGTGCGCGTGCCTGCTTCGTGGTGGGTTTTCGCGACTTGAATCTGGTGCTGCCCCTGGGCGGCGACCTGCGGCAGGTGGGTGACACAGAGCACTTGCCGGTGCTGGCCGAGCGCGCGGAGATGCCGACCGACGATCTCGGCGATTGCGCCGCCGATGCCCGTATCGACCTCATCAAAGATGAAGGTTTGCACCGGATCGAATGCGGCCGTCAAGGTCTTGAATGCCAAACTCACCCGCGCAAGCTCGCCACCGGAGGCGATTTCGTTCAGGGGCTGGAGCGGATGGCCACGGTTCGCGCTGATCAGAAATTGCACCTCGTCGATGCCGGCTTCTGGGCGGTTCTCCGCTTGGGGACTTGGCGTTACGGCGATTTCGATGCGGCCATGCGGCATGCCGAGTTGTTGGATGGCCGCGCTCACCGCCGCTGCCAGACCGGTGGCCGCCGCCTGCCGTTGCGCGCGAATTTCGGCCGCCTGGCGGTCATATTCGGCACGAAGCCGGGTGATTTCCGTGCTTAGGTTGTCCTCGGCGGCGTCTTCGCTCGCCAGTTGCTCGGCTTCCCGACGGAGCGCCGCGATGTGCTCGTCGAGAAATTCCGGCGCGATCCGGTGCTTGCGTGCGAGTTGATGCAGGCTGTCGAGACGCTGCTGCACCCGGTCGAGCAGACCCGGATCGGCATCGTCGGCGTCGAGTTGATCCCGCAGGCTATGCGCACTTTCACTCACTTCGATGGCGGCACTTGCCAGCGATTCGACAATGGCGCTCAAGCGATCATCCAGCGCGACCAGGCGCTCCAGCGCGTGCTGTGCGGCGCTGAGCCGATCATGCACGCTGTTTTCGCCTTCGTAGAGCTGGGCGATTTGTTCGTGCAGCGTGTTCCGCCACTCATCTTGCCGCGACAGACGGCTTAGAAGCTGATGCTGCTGGTTGAATTCATCCGGCTCAGGATTGATCGCATCGATCTCTTCGAGCTGGAAGGCAAGCAAGGCACGACGATCGGCGCGGGTGGCGGCTGCGGCCTCTCGTTCGGCGAGTTGATGTTCGGCACGATGCAGGGACTGGGCGGTTCTTGCCAGGGCATCCACCGCGCGGTCAAGCCCGGCGTGGCCATCGAGCGTGGCGCGCTGCTCGGTCTTGTGCAGCAGTTTCTGATTGTGGTGTTGCCCATGCACATCGATCAGCAGGGCGCCCAGAGTTTTGAGCTGCGCCAGCGGGCATTGTCGGCCATTGAGCCAGACTTTGCCGCGTCCGTCCCGCGTTATGGTGCGCCGAATGAGCAGGGTATCGGCTGCCTCTTCGTCCATGAGCGACTCTTCGCGCAAAAACTGGGCGACGGGGCTGTCGGGCGCATAAGAAAACTCAGCGAGTACTTCCGCTTCTTCCTGCCCGGCCATGATGAGTTGGGCTTGGGCGCGATCCCCGCGAATCAGGCCGATGGCGTCGATCAGGATGGATTTGCCTGCCCCGGTTTCGCCGGTGAGGGTGGTGAACCCCTCGGCAAAATCCAACGACAACCGGTCGATGAGGGCAATGTGACGGATGGTTAGGGAACGCAGCATGCCGAATCAGCCGTTTTGTTCCGCCCAGCACAGTTTGGTGCGCAGCAGGGCGTAGTAGTCGTAGTGACAGGGATGGATCAGGCGGATCTCGTGGTCGTGCCGCCGAATGACCAGCGTATCGCCCACTTCCAGCGGGTGGTTTATCTGCCCGTCGAAACTCATGACCCCGCCGCCGCGTGACTGCGGTTTGGGGGTGATTTCGATCACATGCCGGCTGGAGACGACGATCGGTCGGTAGCTCAGGGTATGCGGGCAAATCGAGACGATGCCGATGGCGTCCAGATCGGGGGCGATCAGGGGGCCGCCGGCCGAGAGCGCATAGGCGGTCGAACCGGTCGGCGTGCAGACCACCACACCATCGGAGCGCTGTTGGTTGAGCAAGACGCCGTTGATGAACATGTCGAACTCCACCATCCGGGCGGGGTCGCGCATTTTGAAGGTGATGTCGTTCAGGGCGACGGCGTGCATCAGGCGCGTTTCTCCCCGCATCAGGGTGCCTTCGAGCAGAAAGCGGCGTTCTTCGATGAATTCGCCGCGCAGCATCGCCTCGAAATATTGTTTGAGGTCGATCGGGCGCACATCGACCAGAAAGCCGAGCCGCCCGAGATTGACGCCCATGATGGGAATATCCCACTGACTGAGACTGCGGGCGGCATTGAGCAGCGTGCCATCGCCCCCGAGCACGACAATCAAATCGCAGTCGGGCTGGTGCCGGTCGAAGCGTTGGACGGCCTTTTCGCGCACGGGGCTATCACAGGAGGCTTCAAGCGCCCAGGCAATCTGGTGAGCTTCGAGGAGATCAATCAGTTTGGAAAAAACGCGCGCCATGGCTGCGTCGGCTTGCGGGCGGATGATGATCCCCACCCGGTTGAAGCGAACGCCGCCGGCTTGGGGTTGCGCAGCGCGGTGAGCCGGCGAATTTCGGGGAGAAGAATCAGCGGATGAATCGGCCACGGAGCACCCAACGAAAGCCAAGGTCGGCGCAGTATAACCAAACGGGGCGCGCTGATTAAACCAGCGATTCCCGTTTGGGGCAGGGATACCTCAGCGGGTCATCAGTGCACCGCTTCGAGGTGGCGCAGGAAGCGGTCGGGTGCTTCGTAGCCCACGACTTGCTGGGCTTTTTGCTCAACCCCCTGCGCATTGAAAAAGACGATGGTGGGGGGGCCTAACACTTCGAAGCGCTTGAACAAGGCTTTATCGTCCGCGTTATTGGCGGTGACATCGGCTTGCAGCAGCACAAATGGCTTGAGCGCCGCCACGATGCCTGGATCGCTGAAGGTATCGTGCTCCATTTTTTTGCATTCGACGCACCAGTCCGCATAAAAGTCGAGCATCACCGGCTTACCCGCTGCTTTGGCCGCCGCCAGTTGCTGGTCGAGTTCGGCCAGATTTTTGATGCGGGTGAATGAGACACCTGTGGACGCGGAGGACGATCCACCGCCTAAAGACAGCCCGCTGAGTGGCGCCAGCACCGAGCCTTTGCCGCCCGCAGCGACGCCAACCAGGATCAGGCTGCCCCACAGGAGCAGCAGGACGCCGAGCGATTTCCACAGTTTTCGCCAGCCGCTGGCATTTCCATCCAGGGTGGTGAGTGCCCCCAGGAATACGGCAGAAGCGATCAGCAGCATGCCCCACAACAGTTGGGCGACGACATCCGGCACGATGCGTTCGAGCATCCAGATGGCGACGCCGAGCATGATGACGCCGAACACCGCCTTGACGGCATCCATCCAGCCGCCTGCCCTGGGCAGGAATTTCCCGCCCAGCGTACCGACGATGATCAAGGGCAGCCCCATGCCGAGACTCATGGCGAACAGCGCGGTGCCGCCTAACAGGGCGTCGCCGGTCTGGCCGATGTAAATCAGCGCGCCCGCCAGCGGTGGTGCCATGCAGGGGCCGACGATCAACGCAGAAAGCAGCCCCATCACGGCCACGCCGATCAGGGTGCCGCCCTGCTGATTGTTCTGCACCTGCATGATCTTCGATTGCAGCGCGGAGGGAAGCTGGAGTTCAAAAAAGCCGAACATCGACAAGGCCAGGGCGACAAAAACCGCCGCGAAGGCCGAGAGAATCCACGGATTCTGGAAGGCCGCCTGCAGGTTCGAGCCAAACAACCCGGCCAGCACCCCGGCGATGGTGTAGGTCACGGCCATGGCGAGGACATAGACGACGGAGAGCAGGAGCGCCTTGCGGGGGGTGATCTTCTCGCCTTGCCCAGCGATGATGCCCGCTAGAATCGGAATCATCGGGAAAATGCAGGGGGTAAACGCCAGCAGTAAGCCGAGGAGGAAAAAGCCGACGATGATCGTCCACAGACTGCCGGTTTTCAGCTTCTGGGTGATGGCATCGGTGGCGCTGAGTTGGCCGGTAGTCGCCGCAGCGGGTTGACTGGCCTCGGGTGTGTGGCTGGCCGCAATGGCGGGTTTGGCCTGTGGGTTCAGCAGCTCGACGACCGGGGTGAGCGTGGCTTTGGGCGCGGAGTCGAGCGCTTGAGCGCTGCCGGATTTGAAGTCGATCGTCCAGGCTTGGGTTTGCGGCGGATAGCACAGCCCTTGTTCCGCACAGCCTTGATAGCCCGCAATTAGCACAGCGCTGCCTTTTTGCCCCGGCTTAAGGGTCAATTCGGCATTCGCTTGTGTGTGAAAAATAAACACATCCCCCAGCGTAGGGTCATGATCGAGGATGCCCTGATCGAGGGTGGCGGATTGAATTTTCGCATCAGAATCGGTCAGCGCGACCTTGATGCGATCCCGATACAGATGGTAGCCCGGTGCGATGTCCCAATGCAGGGCGACCTGATCCCCATGCACCTGAATGCTCGGCTTGAAGGCTTCCTCGGGGGGCAGGGGTTCGTCCCCGCCCGCGCCACTGCCACCCAATCCGGCGAGGCTGCTGAGGCTGGCCATCGGTTTGGCGGCGGGCGGGGTGGTCGGGCTGCTGCCCGCCGCCGTGACCGCAGGCAGCGTGACATTCAAGGTTTGGGTTTGCGGTGGGTAGCAGACCCCGGCCACATCCGAACAACCTTGGTATTTCACCTTGAGCGTGGTTTCACCCGCCGGGCTGCTGAGGATGGGCACGGGTAGGCTGAAATCTTTTTTGTAAACAACGAGCTTGCCAAAATAGGGGTCGTTATCGATTTCCCCTTCCGGGAATACCGGCTTGCCGAGCGAGACGGCAGGGTTTTGCGGGGTGATGACGATCCGGTCGCGATACAGGTGATAGCCGGTAGCGACGCTGAAATTGAGCTGAACGGTCTGGCCGTCTACTTGGGCACTGGCGTGGAAGGCTTGCTCGGGACTCAGCATGTCATCGGCTTGAGTCGCCGGAGCTACGCCGGCCAGAACACCGACCCCCAGCAATCCCCAGAGTAGTCTGGTTCGCAGTCGTTTGAAGGGATTCACAAAGTGGAACGGGCGCATGTTGAACTCTCTACCTGTTAAGGATCATCGGGATGATCGTTGCGATGGGGCACCTCGAGAAACCTACTGCGCGAACAGATTGCGGCGTCGTTTCCTCCCTCACCCCTCGCTTATCCACCTGATATGTCTCGGGGATTCGCTGCGGGACTCCTTGCACTCCGTCCGCTCGTGACGGTTTTTCGAGGTGCCCGATGAATCTGGACTTGCGGCCTTCGCCAAGGTTCCGACCCTGCGATCCACCTGAAATTCCGCTGGCCGGGGCTCGGCGATCATTCAATGCCTCGGTTCAATGCGTTGGCTTAATGCCGAGGCGCTCTGGATCGGCAAAGAAATTTACGCAGAACAGATCACTTTGGGTGCATCATAAGGAGTATGCGAAGAATCTCGGGGTTTTGCACCCCATTGAGTCATCAGGGTTGCTTATCATGAATCCACTTGTGTTTATTGCCTGGTTGCCGCTGATCGAGCTATTGCTGTTGATCGCGATGGCGGCGGCGTTTGGTTTTTGGTTCACGCTGGCCTGGATTGTGGGCACGGCCATTTTGGGGATCGTCTTGCTGAATCGCGCGCGCGCGCAATTGGCCGAACAGATTGGCGCTCGGCAGGGTTGGCGCATGACGCCGCCGCCCCAGGGTCTGGGGATGCCTGGCCTGCTGGCGACTTGGGTCGGGGCGGTGCTGCTGATTCTGCCGGGGCCGTTGACCGATCTGGTGGGGCTGTGGCTGGTCATTCCGGCACTGCGTCGGCTTGGGCTCGGGCTTTGGCTGACGCGGCAGGCCGAGCACTGGGCCAACCGTCGGCATGGGGCGGGACGGGTTTACGAAGGTGAGGTCGTTGCTCAAACGGAAAGCACCCGGGCACGAATCACCGTCGTATCCGAGCGGCGGCCCGGGGATTCGCCTAAATGATCCGCTCAAGTGACCGATTTTTGGGATCGGATGAAGGAAGCCGTCCGTGTGAATTTTGCCTGGAATTAACAGGCCGTTGAAAAATGTAGCGAGGATGGCCAGATGCAAGGCGCCCGGCGCACAGCGACCGAGACATATTAAATAGTTAGCTGCCTATGGATACCGCGTACATCACATGGATCGTATTGATTGGCGGCGGAGCGCTTTTGGCGGCTTTCGTGAAGCCCAAGCGCATCATTGTATGGGGAGCAGCCCTGACGGCATGTGCTCTAGCCGGCCTCGTCGCCTCTAGCATCCTTGGCGGCGCCAATTTCACTGTCCTGTTTGGTGTGGCAGCTATGGCTATCCCCGTGGTTTTTGCAATGCTCGCCATCGGAGCTTGGGTTGGCGCTGCTCTACGGGGTAACATTCGCCGTAACCGAAGCGGCAGCTAACAGTTCGTTCAAGGCGGACGGCTTCGCCGCCGCTTAACTCAGGCGATAGGCGAGGGAGCGAGCACCGCGCAACGCTGCAGATGGCTCACCGCAGTAGTTTTTCAACGGCCTGTTAAAGAACGGCGCACTTTGGACGATACAATCTAAACCAGAACCCGGCGGGCGCGCTGCCCGTTTATGAGTACCGCGTTCATGAAGGCTCCGCCCATGTGTGCCATGCGCCCGCACGACAGGATTGTCGGGTGGTTGGGTGCCGGGTAAATTCCCGCGAGGCGGATTGCCTTCGCGCTCAGTGACAAAGTTGCGACAAGGTTGGATAGCCGTGAAAAAAGATGTGATTTCGTCGGTAGATTCTCGCACCCGGCTGGCCGGCCACAATCGGCTGGAGTTGCTGGTATTCGGGTTGGGTCAGGAACAGCGCTTTGGCATCAATGTGTTCAAGGTGCGTGAAGTGATTCGTTGCCCCAAATTGACCGATGTGCCGAAAGCCGCATCGGCCGTGCGGGGCATTGCGGATGTGCGGGGCAATACCATCACCATCATCGACCTGTCCGACGCGATTGGCTCTCCGCCAATGACGCCCGCGCAGGTTGCGGAGTCGTTTGTCATCATCACGGAATACAACCGTGCGGTGCAGGGCTTTTTGGTGCACTCGGTGGACCGGATCGTCAACCTGTCGTGGAAGGAGATCATGCCCCCGCCGTCGGGCACCAATACCTCGAATTTTTTGACGGCAGTGGCGCGGGTCGATCAGGTGTTGGTCGAAATCATCGATGTCGAACAAATCTTCTCGAAGGTCGTGGGCACGAACGAAACCATTTCGGCGGATGTGCTGCACGATGTCAAGGGACTCTCGGCCGATGGCATCGTGCTGGTGGCCGATGACTCGCTGGTGGCGCGCAATCAGGTGCGCAATACTCTGAAGCAGATGGGTCTGGAGTCCGTGGCGGTGGCCAACGGCAAGGAGGCGTTCGACCTCTTGCGGCGCTGGGCGGACGAATCGCCCGATCAACTGGCGCGCGTCCGGCTGGTGATTTCGGATATCGAGATGCCGATCATGGATGGTTATGCGCTCACCACCCAAATCCGGCGGGATCCACGGCTCAAATCGTTGTATGTGATTTTGCATTCTTCCCTGAGCGGAGTGTTTAACGAGTCGATGGTGAAAAATGTGGGCGCCAACCGGTTTATCCCCAAATTCCATCCCGATGATCTGGCGCGCGTTGTGGCGGAAGCGATTCGCCAGCAGGCCGAGCACGCGACCGCATCGGCCATTGGATAAAATCAGTCACCCGCATGCAGCCCGCGCAATACCAACAATTCTGTGATCTGCTGGAGCGGCGCAGTGGCATTCTGCTCGGTGCCGACAAGCGTTATCTGGTCGAAACCCGCTTGGGACGAGTCGTGCGGGAGCTGGCGCTGCCCAGCATGGATGAGCTGCTGCGCCGCTTGCTGCAACAACGCGATGCCGTGTTGGAAAAAGCGGTGGTCGAAGCCATGACCACGAATGAAACGTTGTGGTTTCGGGATGAATATCCCTTCACGGCGCTGCGGGATGTGTTCTTCCCCGAAGCCATTGCGGCGAAAAAGTCGAAATTGCGTATTTGGTCTGCCGCTTGTTCGACCGGTCAAGAAGCCTATTCCATCAGCATGTTGGCCAGTGAACGCAAGCTGCCGTTCACAGTGGAAATCGTCGGCACGGATTTATCTTCGCGGGTTGTCGAACAGGCAAAACTCGGGGTGTTCGATGACCTTTCGCTCGGGCGCGGGCTTTCCCCTGCGCGCAAGCAGCAGTTTTTTCAGCGCGTGCCGGACGGCTGGCAGCTGAATGCCGAGATCCGCGGTCGGGTGCGTTTTCAGGTGAGTAATCTGCTGGAGGCGCCGACCGGATTGGGGCGGTTTGATCTCATCTTCTGCCGTAATGTGCTGATTTATTTCTCGCGCGAGACCAAAAGCAAAATCGTTGAACACCTGGCCAATGCGCTGGTGCCGGGCGGGATTTTGATTCTGGGTGCCTCGGAATCGGTGCAGTCCCTGAGTGACCGCTTTACGACCGAGCGCTTGCCGGGGGGCGGCATGGCCTTCCGCCTGAAATCCTAGCGCTCGGTTTGCTGGGGCATGGATTCGCCCGCTCGCCTCGTCGTTGATCCTCCTCACGCCGCCGCTCCGCGCTGGGCGTCCGGCTGGCTGTTTGCCTGGGTCGCGGGCGCCTTGCTGGCCTGGCTCTGGCCGTTCGCCCGTCCCGACTGGCCGGATTGGCCAAATTGGGCGGCGGCGTTGGGGATTCTGGCCGCCGGAATGGGGATGGTTGAACCCGCCCTGACCCCCATCGGCGTGCCGCTCAGCCTCGGCTTGTCGCTGGTCGTGTGGCTTTCTCTGCGGTATGCCCCGCCGAGCCGCCGTTGGCACTGGGCACGGTTGGGGTTGAGTGTGTTGGCCGGGGCGCTGTGGACACTCGCGCACATCGCCCAGCAACGGGCAGCACTGCCGCCCGCTTTTGATGCACCCTTGAACTGCACCGCCGAGGTGGCGGTGGCAAGCCTGCCCAAGCCCGGCCCGGCGGGCGTGAGCTGGACGGCTGAGCTGGTGCGCGTCACGGATGGGGCGGCCGGTTGTGCCGGGTTTTCTCCCGGAGCGCGCTGGCGGGTGGCAGATTATCGACCGAAGCGACCCGACTACCAGGGCGGCGAGCGGTGGGTATTGACCCTGCGCCTCAAGCCGCCGGGTGGCAATGTCAATCCGGGGGGATTGGATTACGCGCGATGGTTGTTCTCGCAACACATCGTCGCCACGGCCACCGTGCAAGCCACGCACGGTCAGGCGCTGCCACCGGACGGGTTCGCGGCGCAATTGCTGTCACTACGCGCCTGGTGGCGGGCGAAGCTGCTCGCAGTCGTCGAAAACGCGGCCGTCGATCCCGCCACCCGGGGGCTGTTGCTGGGCTTGTCGATCGGCGACAGTGATTATCTGCCGCAATCCGACTGGTCGGTGTTGTTGGCCACTGGCACCAATCATCTCTTGGCCATTTCCGGTTTGCATGTCGGGATGGTGGCGGGGGTGTTTGCCGGCCTGGTCGCTTTTTTCTGGCGGCGTACGCCCTGGTGCGCCCGTCGGCCCACCCGACAGGTCGCGGCTTGGGTGGCCGTCGCGGCTGCCTGGGGTTACGCCTTGCTGGCCGGTATGTCGGTGCCGACCGAGCGCACGGCCTTGATGATGACGATCGTGCTGGCCGGGGTTTTGCTGGGGCGACCGTGGCGCTTGTGGGATCTCTGGCTGCTCGCGCTGATGGCGGTGCTTTGGCTGCAGCCCTTCTCGCCCTTGGGGGCAGGGTTCTGGCTTTCGTTTGCTGCGGTATGGGTTCTGATCACTCTGGTTCCGCCGCGACAGCATTGGCGCGGTGCGCGGGCTTTGCTCCCGTTACAGGTATTGCTGACTTTGCTGCTGTTGCCGATGGTTTGGGGAATGTTCGACCGGGTCGCCTTTGCCTCGATTCCCGCGAATCTTTTTGCCGTGCCGCTGATTACCTTCGTGCTGACGCCATTATCCTTATTGATCATGGTGTTATTTGTGGTGTGGCCGACGGCGGCGGTGGGGCTGCTGGCGGGCATGGAAGTTCTGGTTCAGGGGCTGATGACTACGCTTTCCCTGATGATGCACGCCCTGCCCGACAGTCAGCGGGTGGCGCCCTCGTGGGGCGCGCTGGCGTTGTTGCTGATCGGCCTGTTATGGAGTTTGGCGCCTCGCGGCTGGCCGGCGCGCCCATTGGGGCTGATGTTGTGCCTGCCTGCGCTGTGGCCGGCTGAACGGCTGCCGCCGCCCGGTTCGGTGTCGTTGTGGGTATTCGATGTCGGACAAGGCTCCGCCGCGCTGGTGCAAACGCGGCAGCACGCGCTTTTGTATGACACGGGCGCATCCTGGGGTGCATCGTGGGGATCTGCCGGGTCTGCGGCTCAAAGCCCGCCAAATGCCGGCGAACGGGTGGTATTGCCCGCGTTGCGCCACCTCGGGGTGACCCGGTTGGATCAGGTCATCATCAGCCATGCCGCCCGCGATCATGCCGGGGGTTTGCCCGCGATTCTGTCCGCATATCCCGGGGTGCCGATCATTCGGGGCGAACCGCTTGCGGTATTGACCGCGCGCCCCTGTCAGGATGGCGCCGAATGGCAGTGGGACGGCGTCCGCTTTCAAACCTTGCAAGCCACGGTTGGCGGTTCGGCGAATAATCGCTCCTGCGTTTTGCGGGTGGTGGGTGCGCAGGGGGCGATCTTGTTGACCGGGGACATCGAAGCGGCGGCAGAGCGAGACCTCGCCGCGCGCCGGCTGCTGCGCGCCGAGGTGCTGGTGGTGCCGCATCATGGTTCGAAAACCTCGTCTTCTCCCGAGTTTTTGGCCGCCGTGCAACCGCAGATCGCCATAGTGAGCGCCGGTGCGTTCAATCCATTTGGACATCCCGCCGCGACGGTACGCGCGCGTTATGCGCATCAGGCTGTGGCCTGGTATCTCACCGCCGAGACCGGTGCGGTGCATTGGCAGGACGGGCAGGTGACTTCGGCACGACAGCAAGCCTGGCCGTTTGCCTGGCGATCTACCGTAAACCCGCTTGATTGAGTTCGATGCCGGGGGCTCTTGACGAATGATTTCAGCCGAAGAGTCGCGAAGCCCCTTGCGGGCGTGAGCACGGAGTGGGTGTAGATCCGCCGCGACAGACTGCTAGAAATCAACGGGATAGAGCGTCTCGAGCATCTCGTCCGTCAGGCATTGGCCGCAGTCTTGATCCGCCAGCATCGTCCCTTCGCGCAAGAGCAGGCAGCGGTTGGCAATTTGGCGGGCATGTTCTGGTTGATGGGTGGAGAAAATCAGGGTGCGCCCCTGATCCGCCAGGGCGCGGATCAGCGTGAGCAGGCGGCGTTGGTGTCCCCAGTCCAGATGATTGGTGGGTTCATCGAGGACGATGACGGGAGTTTGCTGAGCCAGCGCGCGGGCGAGCAGAACCAGTTGTTGCTGGCCGCCGGAGAGTTCATTCATGCGGCGGCGGGCGAGTTTTTCCTGCCCGAGTTCTGCGAGGGCTGCACGCGCGCGGCTGAAGCGTTCTGTCTGTCGGGGCTGGATTCGTCCGGCATCGCTGCCCATGGCGACGATGTCTTCGACGAAAAATCCAAAACTGGCGCGGTGCTGCTGTGGCACATAGGCCGCGAATCGGGCGCGTTCCTGCACCGGATAGCTGGCCAGCGGGCGTCCTTGCCAATACACAGTTCCGCTGAGGGGTGGGTTGAGGCCGAGCAGGATTTTGAGCAGGGTGGTTTTGCCGGAGCCGTTGCCGCCGAGCAAGGCGAGTCGGCTGCCCTCGGGAATCATGAGGTCGATCGGCCCCAAGACCGGCCGATGGCGGTAGCCGCCAGTGATGCCGCGCAGTTCGATCAGCGCCATCCCGAGGCTCCGAGCCGCGCCAGAAGCAGCGCAAACACCGGCAGGCCGATCAGGGCGGTGAGGATGCCGATGGGAATTTCTACGGTGGTGAAGCTGCGGGCGAGCAAATCCACCAGCAGTAGATACCCGGCACCGAGCAGGGCGGAAAACGGCAAAACCAGGCGATGATCGGCACCGACGATCAAGCGCGCGAGATGCGGCACGATCAGGCCGACCCAGGCAATCATGCCGGCGAGCATGACGGTCACCGAGGCCAGCAGGGTGGTCAAAAGAATGATGGTCAGTCGGGTGCGCTGCACGGGCACGCCGAGGCTCTGGGCTTCCTCGTCGCCCTGGGTCAGCACATTCAGTCGGGCGCTTTCGCGCAGCAGCAACCCCATGCTCAACAGCAGCAGCGGCGCGGCCCAGGCGAGATTGTGCCAAGTGATCTGGCTCAGAGAGCCCATCAACCAGTAAACGATGGCGGGCAGTTTGTCGTAAGGGTCGGCGGTGTATTTCACAATCGACAGCAGCGCACTGAATAATGCGCCCGTGATCATGCCCGATAGCACCAGCACGATCAGCGCGTGCTCGCCCCCGATCCGCCAGGCCAGCCCCACGGCGAGCGCGACGGCCAGCAAGCCAAACCCCAGGGAAGAGAGTTGTACGATCCAGAAACTTTCCGACCAGACGAGCCCCAGGGCGGCGCCGAACCCCGCGCCGGCCAAAACGCCGAGGACTTCCGGGCTCACCAGCGGGTTGATGAACATGCCCTGGTACGCTGCGCCGCTGATGGCGAGTGCCGCGCCGATCAGCAAAGCGCCGAGCACATGCGGCAGCCGGATCTCCCAGAGAACGGTATGCGCGAATGATGCCGCCCCATGAGGGCCTTGCAGGAAGGTTTGAATGATCGCGGAGAGGGAGAGCGGGTAGGGGCCGATCGCCAGGCTGAGCAGCGCGAGGCCGATCAGCAGAACAATCAGGGTGCCGAAGCGCGCGCCGATCAGCATGCCGCCTCGACTGCCCAACGCGACTTCAGTGCCCCGAGCGCGGCCAGCCAGTCCGCCTGCTCGCCGGGGTCGTCGGTCATTAAATTCAGGGCGAGGTCGGTCACGCCTTGGGCGGCGAGTTGCCGTAGTCGTTCGATCTGCTCGGATTCATCGCCCAGCAGGACGAAATCCGTCAGAGATTCGGGCGTGACCCGGTCGATGGGGCGCTGGCCTCGGGGCATGTTTTGAGGCAGGGGTTTGCGTTGCCGGACGGCCTCGATATGGGCATAGATTTGCGCGTTCGTGCTAGGGGTGTTGGGTCGTGGGCAATAGCCCCGGCTGAGCATCAGCGCGGGTGGGCTGTCCGAATGTTGTCCGTAGGCGGCAAGCAGGGTGTCGATGGCGGTGCTCGGCCAGAATTGGCCGATCATCAGGCCAAAGCCATGCGCGGCCGCGCGCGCCGCCCGCGAGGCTTGCCGGGTGGCGAGATAGACCGGGAGTTCATCGCGCGGCGGCGGGGTGGGGGCGAGTTTCCTGGCGGGCGCTTCCCCGCGACCGCAACAGGTTTCCCCTCGCAGCCAGTCGGCGAGTGCGTCGATCGGCTCGCCCAAAGGATCGGCATCTGCGGCTGCTGAGGGTTGAGGGGGCGCCGTCTTCCCGCGCGCTACGCCGAGGCGAAGGCGGCGGGGGGCGAGCAACGCGAGGCTGCTGGCGATTTCGGCAATTTCCAGCGGGCTGCGTTGCCCAAAGGTGAGCGCGGCGGTACCGAATTCAATGCGGGTCGTGCGCGCGGCGGCGTGAGCGATCAGGAGTTCGGGGCGCGGGGTTGGGCTGTGGGTTTGATGATGCTGTTCGGTCAGCCAGACGGTATCCAGCCCGACCCGTTCGGCCTGGACGATGGTGTCGAACAAGGCGTCGATCTGCTGCCGTTGGTTCTGCTCGTGGCCGGAATCGGCATGCAGCATCAAGCCGATTCGCGGGCGAGCGCCGCCCGAGGGTTCGGGTGGCGGGACGAGGGCTGCGGCGGGTGCGCCAGTCTGCGCCACATGCCCGCCGACTGAGCCTTCAGCCTGGGGCATGGAGGCGGTTTTCCGGGTTGAGCAGGGACTCGATGGCGGCTTTGCTGAGTGAGGCATTGAACAAAACCTGGAAAAACTTTTGGGTCAACTCGGTCAGATCAAAGCGATGATGCCCGGGATAGAGCCGGTCGTACAGCCAGAATACGGCGATGAGGCGCACAATCGAGGGCGGACGATCCAGCCAGCGGAATGGTTGCTGGGGCGCCAGCAAGACCTGGCGATCCTGTACCGCGCGGAGCCCCTGCCAGCGGGGTTGCTGGGTAAACGCCTGATAGGCCGCCATGTCCTGGGTGATGATCCAGTCGGGGTTGGCCGCTAGCAAGGTTTCGGCAGAAATACGCACCATGCCGAAGCCGTTGTGTTGGCCTCCGGGGCATTGGACGGGATTGCGCAGCCGCAAACGATCTGGCACTTCGTTGTGCAAGGAGCCGGGGCATTCGCTGGCCAGGCCATCGGCTTGTTCGGCGTAGTAGGCGCTGGGCGGCGGGTGCGGCAGAGGCAGGGCGGCAAATTCGCTCAGCAGGCTGCGACAGAACGCGGCCTTGGGTGCAAAGGCTTCGCTGCGTCCCAGCCATTGTCCGAGTTGCTCGATGGCGGCCGGATAATCGTCCATCGAATTCAGCCGAATGACCCGGCTGGGAATGCCGAGCCGGGCGAGCGCTTCGCTACTTTCCTGAATGTTGACGGAGGTTGCCCCCGATACGATGGCCAGCTCAGGGCGGGTCGCCAGCAGGGCTTCCGTGTTGGGGGTCTTCCCCTGGCCGAAGAAACCGCCAACGACGGGTTTGGCCAGAACGGCCGGGGTGAAAAATCCCTTGGCCTGTGCCGGTGGCGGAAAATTCCAGCCGACCAGCACATCGGGTGCCAGAGCGGCGAGCAGATAGGTGGTGACCGGGCTGGCGCTATACACGCGGGTCGGGGCGCTGCCGGCGGTCGCCGAGCCGAGCCACGGCCACAGCGGCGCGCTGGCGAGCGCGGCCAGCGCCTGACGACGGTTCATCGCCATCAGAATTTCGCCTCGATATTGCCGTAGAAGGTGCGCCCGGGTTCGGGGAAGCCTTCCGTCACTTGATAGTTGCGGTCGGTGAGGTTTTCGACGCCGACACGCAGGGTCCAGTGACGGCTGAAGTCATATCGGGCGCGCAGCGCGACCGTCGCATAACCGGCGGTGGGTTCCAGTCCATCTGTCGTGGTTTGCTGGGCTGAATTCGCCCGTACTTCCGCATCGAATACCCAGCGATTGAACGGGAACCAGCTCAAATCGACAAAGCCGCTGTGTCGCGGGGTGCCGGTTGCCACCAGACCGGGCGTGCCAAGCGTGCGGACGAGGTAGGTGTAATTGGCCGAAAGTGCGGTGGTCGCGCCCAGGGGGGTGTGCAGGCCGAATTCGGCACCGCTGTTTTTGGCATTGCCCACATTCTGGTTTTGGCCGAGCGAGGGGCTGAGCGCCACCATCTCAATGGCATTCTGGATGCGGCTGGTGAAGATCGTCGCAGAATAATTGGTGCTGCCAAACAGATGCCCCTTGCTGCCGGCTTCGATCGTGGTGACGGTTTCCGGCCCCAGCGCGGGATTGGGAATCGAGGCGCCCAAACGGTACGAAAAAATATCCTTGATCGTCGGGAAATGCGTTTTGTGCGCGATGCCGAGGTGCAAGGTCTGGCCATCGAGGGTGTGCGTGAGCACGGCCTGCAGATTGTTCGCGGTGCGCGCGCCGGCAACGCTCATGGCTTTCACACTGGTTTGCGCCGCGTTGGCGTATTCCTGCGCTTGGGTGACTTCGAACTGATCCCAGCGGTAGCTGAGCGTCAGGTGGGTTTGCGGGCTCAGGGTGATCCGATCCTGTGCCCCGAGGCTGTTGATGTGGCTTTCAAACTGCAGCCAGGCAGAATCCTGCTTCTGGGCACCGAGCGGCGCCGTGGCGAGGTTCCGTTCCCGGTGGACATCGTTTTTGCGTTGCGCCATCAGGGTGAGTTCGTGTGCGCCCAACTGTTTCACATAATCGAGGCCACCGCCGATGCTGTGGTCATCGTATTGCGAACTGAAGGCATATTTCTTGAATTGGGTGGTGTAGCTGGCGTTGTCGAAGCTATCGAGAATGTTTTGAAATTTGTCGTAATACAGGCGGGTTTTCAGCGTGCCGCCGCCCAGTGCTGTTTTGCCGAGATAATAAAAGCCGTCTTTCTTCCATTCCGGCCATTGCCAATAGCGGGTGGTGCCAACGCTGCCGGTATAGGGGGGCGAGCCTTTGTCGCCGCGCGTGCCGTAGTACGACAGGCTGTATTCATCGCTTGCGTTCGGGGTGAGCCCGACGCGCAGGTTGGTATTGGTGACCGAGTTGTAGGCGTTCAACCGCTCGCCAGCGGGTTGAACGGCGTTGCCGGTGTAGGCGCTGGACAGCGGGAATCCGCCGGCTGAGCTGTGCTCGACGCCGCCCTGAATGTAGAAGAGGTCATTGGGGCGGCTGGATAACTGGGCGCCCTCGTGGCGGCTGAATACCCCATCCCGCCCGGCACTGCCGCCCACTTCGACGCGACCGGAAAGGGGTTTGTCGGGCCGTTGCGTAATCAGGTTGATGCTGCCGCCCATGTTGTTGGGGCCATACATCAGCGAGCTCAAGCCCTTGGTAACGACCACTTCCGATAAATTGCCCGTCAAGAATCGGGAGAGATCGATGTTGCCATCGTAGGGCACATAAATGGGTATCCCGTCGATATTGAGCGTGGTTTGCGTGGAATCGAACCCACGGATATACACCTGCGCCTCATTGCGCTGACCGCCGGTACTGAGCGTGACGCCCGGTACATCGGAAAGCGCCTCCGCCAGTGTTTGCTGGTTGCGGTCGCGCATCGTGCTGGCGCTGACCACGGAGGCGGAGGGATCGCTGGATTGGGGGTTGCTTTGCCCCTGCACATCGACCTGACCCAGATCGAAAACGGTATCGGCGGATGCACCCAGCGGGCTGAGGCAGGTGAGGGTGGCGAGCAGCCACGGCCGGTAGATGCGCGGGTTCGACATGAAGGCTCCTGTTGGGTTTTATGGATTGTATGACAGCGGGTCGGTTGTGTGGACACCGGATACCCCGGACACGAATCAGCGATTCGATATATTTTTAAGTATATTTTGGGTGGTCGTCGCAGGCAAACGGCGACGGCGGGACTCATCGACATCAAGCTGTCATCTAGGCAGGCTAAATTTTCGCCCTAGTTTGCGCTGGGATGCGTCAAATCGAGCATGGAACGCCTTACCGATGGAGTTTGCCATGCCTTCTGCCACCCTGCGGGATTTGCTCGACGCCGTGCCGCCGCTTTCGGCGGAGCTGTCGCTGAATGAGGTGACCGAGCGCTTTCAGACCGGCGGCTTCGACCGCGTGCTTTCTTTGGCGATCGTGGATGAGGATCGGCGCCCGATCGGGCTCATCAGCCGCCATGCCTTGATGGAATTGCTGCTCAACAAATATTCGCGGGATCTCTACGGTAAACGGCCCATTCGCTATTTCATGAATCCCGAGCCGGTGATCGTTTCCCTGGTTGCGGGCACTTCGACTGTCGTTTCGACGGTCACGAGTCAACTGAAAACGCCGGTGGTGGAAGATTTTATTTTCACCGAAGCGGATGGCCGTTACGCCGGTTTGGGTTATGTTGCGGATGTGCTCAAGCTGGTTGAGCAGCGGCTGGCGCAGCGCAATGAGGCGCTGGCGAAGGCCAACCAAGAGATCAAGGAGTCGCAGGCGCATCTGGTGCAGTCCGAGAAAATGGCGGCACTCGGTCAGATGGTGGCGGGCGTCGCGCATGAGATCAACACCCCCTTGGGGTATGTGGGCAACAATGTGCAGATGGCGGCTGAGTTGATCGCCAATGTCCAGCCGCTGGTTGCGGAGTATGACGCGCTGTTTACGGAGCTGATGAATCCCGAGGCGGATGGCGCCCGCATTGAAAGCCGCATCGGCATGTTGAGTGAGCTCCGTCAGTCATTTGATGCCAACCGTGAATTGCAGGATTTGTCTGGTTTGTTTGAGGATACGCAGTTTGGCCTCAAGCAGATTGGCGAGATCGTGCAGAGCCTGAAGAATTTCGCCCGGGTGGATCGAGCCACCACGGATCGGGTCAATCTGATCGAAAACATCGAAACCGCCCTCACCGTTGGACATCACCACCTGAAACATCGGGTGACCATCGAAAAGCGCTTCGAGCCGATTCCCGATGTGCCGTGTGCGCCCTCACAGATCAATCAGGTACTGCTGAATCTGCTGACCAATGCCGCGCAGGCGATCCATCACGATCACGGCAAGTTATTGATTCGCACCTATGTGCGGGATGAGTTTGCCTGCATCAGCATCGAAGACAATGGCACGGGCATACCGCCGGAGCATGTCGGCCGGATTTTCGAGCCGTTTTACACCACCAAAAAAATCGGCGAAGGCACCGGGCTGGGGCTGGCAATCAGCTACCGCATCATCAAGGCGCATGGGGGCGATATTCGTCTGGCTACACGGGTCGGGGTGGGGACGCGGTTTGAAATCAGCTTGCCGATTGCGGGTGTCCCACCCGAACAATCGGCCGATGCGGCGTCCGATCTGATGGCGCCTGTTTCTTGAGGAATGAATTGATGTCGATGACGAAACCGGTTTTGTTATTGGTCGATGACGAGGCGCGGATTACCCGCTCGCTCAGCATGTTGTTCCGCAGTGAATTTGAAGTGATCGCGACAGACAATGGCCATACCGCGATTGACATTGCCCGAAATCAGCGGGTCGATGTGGTCATTTCGGATCAGCGGATGCCGATTTTGTCGGGGGTGGAGGTGTTGCGGGGGATTCGGGAAGTCTCGCCCAACACGATGCGCTTGCTGCTGACCGGCTATGCCGATCTCGCGGCGGTGATTGGCTCGGTCAACGAAGGCGAGATCTTCCGCTTTTTGCAGAAGCCATGGGATGTGGAGCAGATTCGTGCGGATGTCCGCGCGGCCGCGCAGGTGGCGGAACTGTCGTTCGCCGCGGCCCAACGGCGCGAACGCGGCGAGGTGCCTAGCGAAGCGCCGGCGGCGACGCCGGGCATTCTGCTGCTGGATCAAGACCCGCTCGCGCATGAGTTGGTCAAACGCGCGACGCCGGCAGGCAATCCGCTGTTTTGGGCCAGAAATCTCGACGAGGCAATGGAATTGCTCGCGCAAAACCGTATCGGTGTGCTGGTGACCGATGTGCAGGATGGGTATTCCAGCCATGTCGGTGCGATCAAGGCGTTGAAACAGGCGCATCCGCAGCTGGTAACGATTGTGCTGACCCAGTTGCGCGATTACGAACTGCTCGTCGAGCTCATCAATCAGGGGCAGGTGTTCCGGTTCCATCCCAAGCCGGGACATGTGGGAACCTTCGTCAAAAACATGCAGTCGGCGCTCGATTATCACGAGGTTCTGCAAGCGCAACCGGAATTACGGCAGCGTCATCAGGTGGCCAAGTCGGTCAAGCCGGTGCTGGCGGGGCTGTCGGATCGGGTGATGGGGTATTTTCGCCGGTTTGGCCTTTCGTCCTGAAATTGATCCTGTTGAAAAATAAAAAACCCGCGATCGCGGGTTTTTTATTGTCAATTTTATTTGAAATTACTTGGTGATAATGTCATTCGACATTGGTGCCAAAATTTTGATGAGATGATTCTGTGCTGGAACAGAGACATGGTGATTGGTCATGGCTGTAATCAAATCCTCCGTCAATGCATTAAATGCTGCCTGGGTTACGCCCATGCTTTGATGCATCGGCCCCATGGCAGGGCCGGTGTATTTGCATGGTCCGCCGAGTGCTTCGCAGACCTGATTTGTCAATGCTTCCTTGAGATGCGGAATATTGGCATGTGCGAAATAAGAGTTAATGCGGTTGTCGGCTGCAACCACGCCCACAAAATCGCTAATAATGCTGGCAATACCAGCCTTTTGGCCGAAGTCCTCGTAATAACCTGCCTGCGCGCTAGTGGAGATGCCTGTGATGGTTAATAGCGCGGCGAGTGAAAGGGGCTTTGCTAGTTTTTTTATGGATTTCATGATGTGTTCCTTGATTATTATGTTGATTAATTAGAAGCTAACGGTTGCATTGGCGTAAATGCCATTTTGATTAGTGTAGGGTCCAACATTGCCTAGTTTGGCGAACGCTAATGCGAGGGACACATTTTTGTTGGGAAAATAAGCTACAAAAACATCTTGCCAGCTGGATTGCTTTAATCCGGCGTCACTCAAATTATTGCTGATCCCCTTATATTCATAACCCACCGCCACATCTGGTCTCAGGAGTACGGCGGTCGAAAACTCGGGTTTCAGGTGGCCGGAGTTATGATTCACGCCACCAAAGCCTAATAACCCGGTTTCATTGGCTTTGGTATATCGCAAGTTGCCGTTTAGCAGCCAGTTATAGCCGAAGAATCCGCCAATCAACACTTTGGTGGCGGACAGGTAGACATCTGTTCCGTGATCTTTGACCCCTGCGCCTAAACTTTGTAGTGCGGGTACCAGCGCGTTGCTGTCGGTATCGGCTTTTTTGTACTCCACGCCCAAAGCCACCTGCGGGATAAAATTGTTGCTGTTGTACACCGCGTCGCCAAACAGGCGAACCTTCGCGCCAAATACATGCTGACCAATTTTCATGCCGTCTAAGGGCAATGCCACTGTGCCGTTTTTGTTAAAGACATTGCTGCCGAGTGTGCCGGTTTGGTAGGCATAGGAGAGTTCCAGTCGATTGAAAATACCTACAGAAACACCGATCTGGCTTACACTGAAATCCGGCAAGGTCACATTGGTAAACGATGCTGTCGGATTGATCTGCTCATTGGTGCCATAACCGGCAATGACTGCCCAAGGGTTGATGCCGCCACCGGCGGCTCCATCAAGGGATTGAATTCCCCCAGTGGCGAGGAATCGTCCTTGTCCAAGCAGGTCATCGGCATGGGCAAGCCCAGTACCGGAGAGAGCGACCCCCAGAATTACGGAGATCCAAACGGCTGATTTTTTCAGGTTTCTTGATGGTTCCTGTGCGTCTTTTATTGTTTGAGCGGATTGCATTTTTTTCCCTCGTGGTTCAGTGCCGCGCGAATTGCGCCTACCGTATACGCAGGGAGATATATACTAGGTGCAAGTTATTACCCTTGAAAATGAAATGGAAATGAGCCGATAGATGCTGATCGCCCAGCGCCGTCCAAATTGGATTGGTTTGTGAACTAACTGGGCGGTAGCTGAGATTTGTGCATGCACAAAGAAAAACCCCCGCTCACTGAGCGGGGGTTTTTTGTCTGGCGACCGGTTTTATTGAATGGTGCCGCAAGAGACGACTTTGTTGCCTTCTTTCAGTGTGTAAGACAGCACATCGACTTCGAAAATTTTCGGGGTGGCGACATCGACCACGGTTTCGGATTTGCCGTTGCTCACATTGGTCAGGGGATATTTGACCTTGTTGGTAGCTGAATCGCGGCAGCGGCCTTCATTGATGGAGAAGGTCAACGGGCCGGCCACATTTTTGCCTTTGAAGCTGGCAACAAACTTGGTTTTATCGGCAGCGACCGGAATGATGTGGATGGTGCCGTAGATGTCTGAGCCATTCATCGGCACGGTGTGGCCAAGGAATTGCACATTCGGGTTAACAATCACTTCAGGCTTGGGACCATCGGCGAACGCGACGCCTGTCATCACACTTGCCATGGCGGCGACCAGAATCAATTTTTTCATGAATGCCCCTAAAAATTTGGTTTTATTGCACGGACTGACGCAAGTTTATCGTTAAACGAGCGCGCAGCACTGTCTGACGATTATGCCTTAAGACAGTTCAATTGTGACCCCGGTCATGTCGATGAAATTATTGATTCCATCATAAGCGTTGGCTAATGAATTGCCGCTGATCTGCTCGGCGGCCAACAACGCAGCTTTGATGGCGGTGCCGAAGGCGTAGCCACTGAGCTGCCCATTTTGGGCAATGACCCGATGGCAGGGGATAAACGGGGCGAAGGGATTGCGCCCGACGGCACCGCCGACCGCGCGGGCGGCCAGGGGTTGACCGATCTCGCGGGCGATGTCGCGGTAACTGCGGGTTTCTCCGGCGGGGATGTCGCGCAGCGCCCGCCAGACGCGCCGGGCGAAGGCGCTGCCGGTCGGCTGCCAGCGGCGGGGCAACGCCGACGGTGGGGTGAGGGGTTCTCCGGGGTTGTGCCAGTCGAGTGCGCAGGCGGTCGCCACCCCGTCGGCGTCGCGGTGGATGCGGCAGACCACGGCGGGCATCACTTGGGGCAGAAGGAAGGTCTGGAGGTTTGATGCATCAAGGGGTTTCATGCGATTTCTTCCTCCGCGCGCCTCGGTCGCTGAATGCTTGTAGCAACTCAAAAAACATCGGGACGAACAGAATGGCCACATAGGTGGCCAAAATCATACCGCCGACGATGCCGGTGCCTAGGGCGTGGCGCGCGCCTTCGCCGGCGCCACTCGCCAGGGCGAGGGGAATGACGCCCAGAATGAACGCCATGGAGGTCATCACGACCGGGCGGAAGCGAATCCGCGCTGCTTCCAGCGCCGCTTCGGTGATGCTCAGCCCCTCCTGGTGCAGGCGGGCGGCGAATTCGACGATCAGGATGGCGTTTTTGGCGGACATGGCGACGAGGATCAGCAGCCCCACCTGAAAATACACATCGATGTCGAGCCCGCGCAGCCAGTTGGCCAGTAGCGCGCCGAGCACGGCAAAGGGCACGGCGGTGATGACGGCGAGCGGCAGCGTCCAGCGTTCATAAAGGGCAGAGAGAATCAGGAATACCATGATGATCCCGAGGCCGAAGGCGATGGCGCCCGCTTCTCCGGCGGTCAGTTCCTGATACGCCGCACCGATCCAGCCGAGGCTGAAGTTGTTCGACAAGGTGCTGGCGGCCACTTCCTGCATGGCCTTGAGCGCCTGACCCGAAGAATAGCCGGGGGCGGGATTCCCCATAATTTTGGCGGCCGGGAAGATATTGAACCGGTTGACTACATCCGGGCCGGTCACGCGGGTCAGCGTGACGAGCGAGGCAATCGGAATGAGTTGCCCGCTGCCGCCCCGAACGAAGACCTGTTCGAGATTGGCGGGGTGGCTGCGGTCGGGGGCATCGGCCGCCAGATTGACCTGAAAATTCCGCCCGTACAGCGTGAAATCATTGACATAGCCGGTACCAAAGGTGGATTGCAGCGCGGCGTAAATCGACTGCACCGGCACTCCGAGCGCGTAGGCTTTATCGCGATCTACCCGCACGGTGTATTGCGGAATATTGAATTCGAAGGTGGTGCGTACACCGCTGAGTTCCGGCCGTTTATTCGCGGCGGCGATCAGGTTTTGTACGGCGGTGTTGAGTGCGGCCAGCCCCCCGTTCCCACGATTTTGCAGGTAGAGCTCGAAGCCGCCCGTGGTCGAAATGCCACGAATCGGCGGGGGCACGAAGGAAAATACCTGGCCTTGGGGAATCTGCCGCGCCTGGGCGGTGACCTTCTGCGCCATCGCTTGCACGCTTTGATCGGGGTTGGGGCGGTCATCCCAGGGCATCAGGCGGGTGAAAGCCACCCCGACATTGGCTCGGGCCGTGTCGGAGAGCAGATCGCGCCCGGCGAAAGCGACGATGGAGTACACATTCGGATCGTGCCGCACAATCTCGCTGAGCTGATCACGCACTTCGCCGGTGCGATCGAGCGAGGCGCCGGGCGCGAGCTTGATGATGGAGATGAAATAGCCCTGGTCTTCATTCGGCACCAGCCCGGTGGGCGAGTGTTTGAACAGCACGATGGCCGCCGCGATCACGCCCGCGAACAGAATCAGCCCGAGTGGCCATGCCCTCAGAAAGAACCGCACCAGCGCCATGTACCGACGGGTCAAGCCCGCAAAGCCCTGATTGAACAGCCGGAACGGTAGGGCGGGGGGCTTGTCCTCGTGCTTGTCGAGCAGCAGCGCCGTCATGGCGGGGGTCAGGGTGAGGGCAATGACGGCGGAGAGCAGGACGGAAATCGAAATCGCAATAGCAAATTGCCGGTACATTTCCCCGGCGAGCCCCGGAATAAACGCCACGGGAATGAACACGGCGAGCAGCACCAGAGTGGTGGCGATGATCGGCCCCGTGACCTGCCCCATGGCCTTGATGGCGGCCTCGCGGGCGGGCAAGCCGTCTTCCCGCATCAGGCGCTCGACATTTTCGATCACGATAATCGCATCATCGACCACGATGCCGATCGCCAGAACAAAGCCGAACAAAGTCAACAGGTTGATCGACATGCCCGCGATATACAGCCCGGCCAGGGCGCCAATCAGCGCGACGGGAATGGCGACTAGGGGGACGAGGGTGGCGCGCGGCTTTTGCAGGAAAATGAAAATGACCAGCACCACCAGCACCATGGCTTCAAACAGGGTTTTGAGTACCTCGTGAATGGAGATGCGGACGAAGTCGGTGGTGTCGAGTGGAACCTTATAGGTCAAATCGCCGGGAAAGGCCTGGGCAAGCGTCGCCATTTTGTCGCGAATGGCCGCCACCGTGTCGAGGGCGTTGGCGCCCGGCGCGAGAAAGATCCCAATCGGTACGGTCGGCTTGCCATTGAAGGTGGCATTGAAGCCATAGGTTTTCGAACCGAGTTCCACCCGCGCCACATCCTTTAGCCGCAAGGCGCCCCCCGTGGCATTGCCGCGCAGGATGATGTTTTTGAATTGTTCAACCGCGCTGAATCGCCCATCGGCTTTCAGCGTGTAGGTGAATTCGTAGGCCGGATCATTCGGGGCGTTATTGAGCTTGCCTGCGGCAAACTGCGCGCTTTGCGCCTTGATGGCAGCACTGACATCCGCCGGGGTCAGGCCAAAGTGGGCGAGTTTCGCCGGATCGAGCCAGACGCGCATCGAATAATCCTGCGCGCCGAACAGCAGGGCATCGCCCACGCCGTCGATGCGTTTGAGTTCATCGATGACATTGAGCAACGCGTAGTTCGAAATGAATTGGGTATTGAACTCGCCGTGTTCCGACAGCAGGGTGATCACCATCAAAATGGCGGTGCTTTTCTTTTGCACCACCACGCCTTGATCGCGCACCTCCTGCGGCAACTGCGGCAGCGCCTGTTGCACGCGGTTATTGACATCGATGGCCGCCTGATCAGGGTCGGTGCCATTGGCGAAAGTGACGGTGAGATTCATCGTGCCGTCATCCGCGCTGGTCGAGGTCATGTAGAGCATGTGCTCGACCCCGTTGATGCGCTGTTCCAGCGGGGCGGCGACCGATTCGGCGATCGTGGCGGCATCGGCGCCGTTATAAGTCGCGGATACCTGCACATCCGGCGGGACGATCTGCGGGTATTGCTCCACCGGCAAGCCGGTAAACGCCGCCGCGCCAGCCAGCGTGATCACAATCGCCAGCACGGAGGCAAAAATCGGTCGATGGATGAAGAAAGTCGAGATCATGGCCGCACTCTGGGCATTAAGGGGCGGTTTTGGCCGCGTCTTTCGCCGGCTCGATTTTGATGCCGGGGCGGAGTTTCACCAGGCCATCGGTCACGATGGTCTCGCCGGCTGTGAGCCCTTGATCGATGAGTTGGCCTTGCGGCGTCAGCGGCCCTAGGGTAACGGGAACGAGCGATACCTCCTGAGCCGGATTGACGGTGTACACCGCGAAGCTGCCGGGACGGATGCCGGTCGTGATGGCGGTGGGGGGGATAACGATCGCCTGGGGGCGTTGCTCGACCGCGAGCGAGATCTGCACGAAGGCATTGGGCTTCAGTCTGCCCTCGGGGTTGGGGACGGTGGCACGGAACCGGATGCTGTTGGTTTGCGGATCGATGGCGGTGGCGCGAAAGTTCAGCTCGCCAGACATGGGTTGCGCCAAGCCATCAGCCGTAAGCGTGATCGGGACGGGATGCGTCGCGCTGGGATTCAGGGCGGGCGTCTGTGCATAGGGATTATCGGCTGAGGTGGTGAACAGCACTTGTATCGGGTCGATCGCGTCGATCTCGACCAGCGCATCGTCGGTTTTGATCAGATTGCCGACGGCGACCTGCCGAAGACCGGCGATTCCGCTGATCGGCGCGGTGATGCGGGTATAGCCTAGCGTGACTTCCGCACTGGCCTGTTTGGCCTGTGCCAGTGCCACCGCAGCGTTGGCCACTTCCAGTGCCGATTGTGCATCATCCCGTTCCTTGGTGCTGGCGACGCCCTTGGCGAACAGCGTGCTGATGCGGGCGTTGTCGCGGGCGGCCGCATCGCGGTTTGCCTTGGCGGCGGCCACGGCGGCCTTGGCCTCGTTCAGAGCGGCAACATACGGGCGGTCATCCAGCGAAAACAAGGGCTGCCCCGCACGAACGAGGTCGCCTTCGACGAATTCGCGTTTGAGCAGAATGCCGCCCGTCTGGGCGCGCACCGTGACCAGTCGGTTGGCAGCGGTGGTGCCGGTGAAGTGGGCATAGACGGTGACGGTTTGAGGGGCGAGGCGCATCACGGGCACGATCGGCGCGGGCATGGCCGGTTTGGCCTGGACTGCGGGGCAACACCACGCCGCAGCCAGCAGCGGGATGGCGGCGAGCCGCAGGCGACGCATACGCCATGAAAGCGGTTCTGGAATATACGGCATGGGACGATCCTGCACAGTCTGTCGAGGATGATTGTTAGATGGCTAACAATTTAGCATGGCAGATGGTCGCTTGCCATGCTCGGTTCGGCCGAGATGGGTTGAGGTTTTCGCAGGATCTGCATTCTTGAGTGGGGATTTGCGCGCATCCCCGGTAAACTGTCGCCCCTTTTACTGTGTATCGGGCGTTTATCCTCGTTGGCGGGGCGGGCTCGATGATGTTTAGTGGTGATATGAGACTCAAGCACATCCGGAATTTTTCCATCATCGCGCATATCGATCATGGCAAATCGACCCTGTCGGATCGCATCATCCAGCTCTGCGGCGGTCTATCGGAGCGGGAGATGGATGCGCAGGTGCTGGATTCGATGGACATTGAGCGCGAGCGCGGCATCACCATCAAGGCGCAGAGCGTATCGCTGGATTACAAAGCGCGAAATGGCGAGGTCTATCGGCTGAATTTCATCGACACGCCGGGGCATGTGGATTTCTCCTACGAGGTGTCGCGCTCGCTCGCGGCCTGCGAAGGCGCCTTGCTGGTGGTGGATGCCTCCCAGGGCGTGGAAGCGCAATCGGTGGCGAACTGCTATACCGCCATCGATTTGGGTCTCACCGTCGTGCCGATTCTGAACAAGATCGATCTGCCGGCCGCTGAGCCGGAGCGCGTCAAGCAGGAAATCGAGGATGTCATCGGCATCGATGCGCACGATGCGGTGCTGACTTCGGCAAAAACCGGGGTGGGGATCGACGCGGTGCTCGAACGGCTGATTGCGGAGATTCCGCCGCCGGTGGGCAATGAAGCGGGGCCGCTCAAGGCGCTGATCATCGATTCCTGGTTCGATAACTATGTCGGTGTGGTGGCTTTGGTGCGGGTCATCGACGGCGCGATTCTGCCCAAGCGGAAAATCAAGGCGATGGGCACGGGCGATATCTTCCAGGTGGAAAAAGTCGGGGTGTTCACACCCAAAACGCTGGAGCGCGAGGGGCTGTATGCCGGGGATGTCGGCTTCGTCATCGCGGGCATCAAGAATATCGATTCCGCCAAGGTCGGCGATACGCTCACCGATGCAGAAAATGGCGCCACCGAGGCCTTGCCGGGCTTCAAGGAAATGCAGCCGCGCGTATTTTCTGGCTTGTATCCGGTGGAAGGCGAGGATTACGAAGATCTGCGTGAAGCGCTGCGCAAATTGCGGCTGAATGATGCCGCGCTGCACTTCGAGCCGGAAGTCTCACAGGCGCTGGGCTTTGGCTTCCGCTGCGGCTTTTTGGGCTTGTTGCACATGGAGATTGTGCAGGAGCGCCTGGAGCGGGAATACGATCTCGACCTGATTACGACCGCGCCGACGGTGGTTTATGAGGTGGTTGAGACCGATGGCACGACCTACCAGATCCACAACCCGGCGCAGTTACCGAACCCGAGTAATATCAAGGAATTGCGGGAGCCGATCATCGAGGCCAGTATTTTCTGCCCGGATGAATATGTGGGTGCCGTGATCGGCCTGTGTATCGAGAAGCGGGGCGTGCAGAAAAATCTGAGCTACGCCGGCCAGCAAGTCACGCTGGTGTTCGAACTGCCGTTGGGCGAGGTGGTGCTGGACTTTTTCGACCGGCTCAAATCCATCAGCCGGGGCTATGCCTCCTTCGATTATCGCTTCGTGCGCTTTGAAGCGGCCGATCTCGTCAAAATGGACATGCTGATCAATGGCGAAATCGTCGATGCGCTCTCGCTGATCGTGCACCGCAGCATTGCCCAGTCGCGTGGGCGGGATCTGGCGGAAAAACTCAAGGAACTGATCCCGCAACAAATGTTCGAAGTGGCGGTGCAGGCGGCCATCGGGGCGAAAATCATCGCCCGGACGACGGTCAAGGCGCTGCGCAAAAATGTGCTGGCCAAGTGTTACGGCGGCGATGTATCGCGTAAACGCAAGTTGCTGGATAAACAGAAAAAAGGCAAGAAGCGCATGAAGCAGATCGGTCAGGTTGAAGTGCCGCAGGAAGCCTTTCTGGCGGTTCTGAAAATGGATAACAACAAATAACCCTCAACGCAAAGGCAACGCGATGGATTTCACTTTACTTTTGGTGCTCGGCACCGTGGCGACGGGTCTGATTTGGCTGACAGATAGTCTCGTGTTCAAACAGGCGCGCATCCGTCGGGCGGCAACCGGCGAGGTGAGCGATCAGCCCGTGGTGGTGCCCGAGCCCCTGCTGGTCGATTACGCCAAATCGTTCTTTCCGGTGCTGCTGATCGTACTGGTGGTGCGCTCGTTCATTGCCGAGCCCTTCCGCATTCCTTCGGGCTCGATGATGCCCACCCTGCTGGTCGGGGATTTCATTCTGGTCAACAAATTCAGTTACGGCCTGCGCCTGCCGGTGCTCGATACCAAGATCATTCCGGTGGGCGAGCCCCAGCGCGGGGATGTGGTC
Organism: Halothiobacillus sp. DCM-1; assembly: GCF_045689735.1. GTDB lineage: Bacteria > Pseudomonadota > Gammaproteobacteria > Halothiobacillales > Halothiobacillaceae > Halothiobacillus. The sequence goes on along the minus strand of NZ_CP142685.1, from coordinate 1,550,364 downwards.
GTATTCCGTTACCCGAATGATCCCAAGGTGGATTACATCAAGCGCATCATTGGCCTGCCGGGGGATCACATCCGCGTGGTGGGCAATAAACTCTGGATCAACGGCGTGCTGCAACCGGAAACCTATGAAGGGATTTACCCAGGCGACGATGGCATGCGGATGGCGGGGGCGAGCGTCTATCAGGAAGATTTGATGGGCCTCAAACATGCCGTGTTGTTTGAAAAAGACGGCTATACCCGCGATGGCGAATGGGTGGTGCCCCCACACAGTTACTTTGCGATGGGGGATAACCGGGACAATAGCAATGACAGCCGCTATTGGGGATTCGTGCCGGAGCAGAATTTAGTTGGCAAAGCGTTTATCATCTGGTTGCATTGGGACTGGAAAGACGGCAAATTTGATGCCAGCCGCATCGGCCAAGGTATTCACTGAGTCACCATCGAACGCTTGAATTTTAATGGATATGAGGAACTGAGCATGATGCCCCCCCGCTTTCACCCGTTGCGTCGTCAGTCTGGCCTAACCTTGGTGGGTCTGATCATCTACGCATTCGTCGCATTCTTCGTGGCAATTCTGCTGATGAAGGTTGTGCCGCTGTATTTGACCGACCAGAAAATTTCCAGCATTTTCAACCAGTTGAAGAATTTTCATGGCGATGCTCAGGCCATCCGTTCAACGATTGACAAGCAGCTCGACATCAACGAAATCGACAACATGACCTCGAAAGATTTCAAAATCACGCCGTTTGGCAATGGTCTGCGCGTGACTTACAACTACGACGGCCGCGCCGATATTGTCGGGAATCTTTCGGTCGTGGCTTCGTTTGAACATCAAGTGGATGTCAGTCCTTAAGCCCGCCTCCTCGCTGGTTGCGCCGCCTGAAGCCTTGGCAGCGCAACTCGATATCCGGTTCGATGACCTGTCGCTGCTGGCCATGGCGTTGCGGCACCGTTCTGCGGGTCATCGCAACAATGAACGGCTCGAATTTCTCGGCGATGCCATCCTGAATCTCGTGATCTCCGATCGTCTTTATGAGCTGCGCCCCGAGGCGCCGGAGGGCGAGCTTTCGCGCTGGCGAGCCAGCCTGGTACGCGAGGAAAGCCTGGCCAAAATCGCCCGCTCCCTGAACTTGGGCAACTATCTGGTCCTGGGTTCCGGTGAATTGAAAAGCGGGGGCTTCCGCCGCGATTCGATTTTGGCCGATGCGCTGGAGGCCATGATTGGGGCGGTGTATCTCGATCAAGGGTTTGCGGTGGCCAAGGCGGTGTTGGATCGTCTGTTTGATCCCTTGCTGGCTCGCTTGCCGGATGCGGCCAGCCTGAAAGACCCCAAAACCCGGTTACAAGAGTGGTTACAGGGCGCACGACGGGAATTGCCGAGCTATGAGGTCACCGGTACCTGGGGGCAGGCGCACCAGCAGGTGTTCGAGGTCACTTGCCGTCTGTCGGACCAAGCGACGATCAGCGTGGGGCGGGGAAGCTCGCGCCGGAAGGCGGAGCAAGCCGCCGCAGAACAGATGCTGGCGCGTCTGACCGATGCACCAGTGCCAGTGGGTGATGAGGTTTGAGTGGGGGGGGCGAAGCCAGGAGCGGGGAATCCCGCTTTGGCCAGGTGGCGATTATTGGCCGGCCCAATGTGGGGAAGTCCAGTCTGTTGAACCGGCTGGTGGGGCAGAAAATCAGCATCACCTCCCCCAAGCCGCAAACGACCCGCCACCGGATCACTGGGATTTTTACCGATGCCCGCGGGCAAATCCTGTTTGTCGATACGCCGGGCATTCACCAGGGCAGCGGCCGTGACGCACTCAACCGTCAGCTCAACCGGACGGCTCGCAGTGGTTTTGATGGGGTCGATCTGCTGCTGTGGGTCGTGCAGGCGGGGCGCTTTACCGAGGAAGATGCCGCTGTCCTCCGGCTGGTGCAAGATGCCAAACTGCCGACGGTGCTGCTGGTCAATAAAGTGGATCTGGTGACCAACAAAGCGGATCTGCTGCCTTTTTTGACGCAAATGCAGGCGCGGCAGGATTTCGTGGCGTTGTATCCCTTATCGGCGCGGCGGGATCGTGGCTTTGATGGCCTGCTTTCGCTGATTTTTACGCAGTTGCCCCTGGGCGAGCCGGTGTTTTCCCCTGATGAGGTGACGACGGTCACCACCCGGTTCATGGCGGCCGAAATCATTCGGGAAAAGCTTGCGCGTCTATTGCATGACGAGCTGCCCTACAAAACCACCGTGCTGATCGAGCGCTATGCTGAGTCGGCGGAGCGGGTGGAAATCGACGGTGTGATCTATGTCGCGCGGGATAGCCAGAAGGGGATCGTGATTGGTCGGGCGGGTGCCAAGCTCAAGGAGATCGGCGTGCAGGCACGCCAGGATTTGGAGCGGCTGTTGCAGCAATCCGTCATGTTGCGGCTATGGGTCAAGGTACGCGAGGACTGGGCGGATGATGAACGCGCCGTGCACGCCTTGGGGTACCAGTTACCGGAATGATGCCGCCGTATGGAGCTGTCGCGTGCCTATGTCTTGCATAGCCGGCCCTGGCGGGAAACCAGTTTGCTGGTTGACTGGTTCACGGAGGACTGGGGGCGGGTGACGACCTGCCAACGGGGGATTCGGCGGAGTCACAAGGGGGCGGCGGGGCGGCCGACGCCGTTTTCGCCCCTGCAGATCGGCTTGTCCGGGCGCGGGGGCATGCCGGTGGCGTGCCCGATCGAGCCTGCGTCCCCAGCCGCTGGGCTGGCGGGCTGTTGGCTGCGCGGGCAGGCTTTGGCCGTCGGCTTTTACTTGAACGAATTATTGCTGCGCGCGGTACAACCGCAGGAGCCTTTACCCCGTCTGTTTGCCGCCTATGAAGAGGCTTTGCTGGCGCTGTGTATCAGGCAGGAGCCGTTCGAGGTGCTGCTGCGCCGTTTCGAGCGCCGTTTGCTGGATGAATTGGGGGTGGGGTTTGATTGGCAGCAGACGGTCGACACCGGCCTGGCGGTGCATCCCGAGCAAACCTATCGCGTGCATCCGGAATGGGGCATTGCGGCAGAGACGGCCCAGGGGATGCCGGTCGCGGGTCGGGTATTGTGCGCATTGGCTGCAAACCAGCCGCAACAGCATGCGGATGACCGCCGGGCGGCGCAGGCACTGCTGCAGATGCTTCTGGCGCCCCTGATCGGTGCCGCGCCGTTTCATAGCCGCCGCCTGTGGCGATCGTCGGCTGAATAACCAAGCTAACTGAGGAGTCCTGAGATGACCAACCGTGTGACCGCCAACCCGCCCCTGCTGGGGCTCAATATCGATCATGTGGCGACCTTACGGCAGGCGCGCGGCACCCGTTATCCGGATCCCGTGCACGCGGCGCTTCTGGCAGAACAGGCGGGGGCGGACAGCATTACCCTGCATTTGCGGGAAGATCGTCGGCATATCCAGGATGCCGATGTCCTGCGCCTGCGGGAGCTGTTGCACACTCGGATGAACCTCGAAATGGCCGTCACGGAGGAAATGATCGAGTTCGCCTGCCGGGTGCGCCCGCAGGATTGCTGCCTGGTGCCGGAGCGGCGCGAGGAATTGACTACCGAGGGGGGGCTGGATGTCGCCGGTCAGATCGAGCGGATTCACGCGGCCTGTGACCGGCTGCGGGCGGCGGGGATTCGCGTGTCCTTGTTCATCGACCCCGATCCGCGGCAGATCGATGCCGCCGTCGCCTGCGAGGCGCCGGTGATCGAATTGCATACGGGGCATTATGCCGAGGCGGAGGATGATGCGACCCAGGCTCGGATTCTGCACGACATCATCACCTGCGCGCAGGATGCGGCGGATGTGGGCTTACAGGTGAATGCCGGACACGGCTTGCATTACCACAATGTGCAGGCCATTGCGGCCATTCCGCAAATCGAGGAGCTCAATATCGGCCACGCCATCATCGCCCGCGCGGTATTCGTGGGTTTGCCTGCGGCGGTGGCGGAGATGAAGCGCTTGATCCAAACCGCGCGCGTTCGCGCTTGATCGTCGAACGGCTTGATTGTCGAACGGATTGAACAGACGGGGCGTTGCGGTGATTGTGGGTTTAGGTACCGATCTGGTGGAGATTGCCCGCATCGAACGGGCATGGCGGCGGCACGGGGATCGGCTGCTGGATCGGCTGCTCGGTGACGATGAGCGCGCGGCACTGCCCGACAGCCATACGCCGGGGTTCCCTGCCTGGCTGGCCAAACGCTTTGCGGCCAAAGAAGCGGCGGCCAAGGCCCTGGGTACGGGTTTTCGCGCCGGAATTACACTGGCGGACATCCAGACAGTGCATACGCCGCTGGGCGCGCCCCAGTTGAAGTTCACCGGGGCGGCCTTGCGCCGTGCGCAGGCCATGGGGGTCACTGCGGCGCATGTGTCCGTGAGCGATGAACGACACTACGCCTTGGCTTTCGTCGTTCTGGAATCAGTGGTTTAGGGAGAACCGTTACCGCGGCGCGGAACCTCGTTCAACCCTTGGTATCGGGGGAGCTCGGATTACGGTGAATCCGGTTCAGTTTCTACCCTGGTTTTGTTCCTCTGCCCGCACCAGCCCCGGCCAGAATTCGCGTAACGCATTCATCGGCACCGGTTGGGCAGAGTCCAGGAAGGGCGCTGCCTGCGGATGAAGGGCGGGGTGCCGGTCGGTCATGGCGCGCATCCAGTTCAAATCGCGGAAGGATAAAAATTCCGCCTGCCAACGGACGGAGAGCGTAAGTGTTTTGGCAATCAGTGCCAACGGCGTGACGAGCAGCCAGAGTGCCCCCATGAGCACCGGAAGGCCGAGCCAGGGATAGCCGGTGAATGTGCTGCTGGCGGCCATCGGCGACCATTGCAACAAGAACGCGCCGCCCGCGAGCGCCATCAGACTGGCATAGGTGTAGCGGTGTGCCTGCAGCACGGCATAGATCCGGCACAGTTTGGCGATGAGTTCCGGCTGATAGTTGTATTCGTCGCGCAGATCGATCATGGCAGTGTCTCCGGGGCGTATCGCTGACTTGCCCTGCTTTGATCTTATGACAATCCGGTGACGAATGGCAAAGAGATTGCTGCAGTCTGCCGCGATGCAAGATCAGCCGCAGATCGGCTGGTTGGTGATGCGTTGCCAAGTCATGAAGCTGTAGGGATACGCGTTGTGCGCATCGGCGGGGTGGTGTTCTTCCATAATCAGACGCCACTCCCGCCGGTTGTAGGCGGGGAAGAAGGCATCCCCCTCTTCGATGCGGGTGTGCACCACCGTGAAATACAACCAGTCTGCGCGGGGCATGAACTGGTAATAGATATTGGCACCGCCGATGATCATGACTTCCGGTGCCTCGCCGGCCGCGGCCAGTGCATCATCCAGACCATGGGCGACGGTCACGCCGGGAATCGTCAGACCAAGATCCCGGCTGATGACGATATTCAGCCGTCCCGGCAACGGCTTACCAATCGACTCGAAAGTTTTTCGCCCCATGATGATGGGCTTACCCAGCGTGATGCGCTTGAACCGCGCCAGATCGGCCGGCAAATGCCAAGGCAGGGTGTTGTTGCGGCCGATGACCTGATTACGGGACAGCGCGGCGACCAGACTGATTTTCATGGGGCATCCGTCGAGCCGCCGGGAAACCGGGCCGAGCTGTACTTGATGATCAGAACGGCCAGTGCGAGCACGGTAATGGCACCCGCGTAGGTGATGATCGTCCCGTTATCCATGACTTTGACATCGACGACCAGCACCCGGGTCAGGGCGGTAATGGCGATGTAAATCAGAAAGCGCACTGGCATGCGTTTGGTTTGAAAGTAGATGCCGATCATCGCCAGGATTTCGAGATAAATGAAAAACAGCAGCAGATCATCGAGCGAGGGCGTGCCTTTGTGCAGAATGTCGATGACGGAGGCCGACACGGACCAGAGCACCGAGAGCCACAACACGAACAGCAACAGCAGGTGCGCCAGGTTGTTCAGCTGATTGCCGATGCGTTCGACGAACTTATGACTGCTGACGAGGCCGGACATGGTAAACGCCCTAGGGATTGAGACGTCCCAGATTATACGGCAACCGGCGCGGCGATATGCGGCCAGGGATCATAGCCCTCCAAGGAAAAATCCTCGAAGACGAACTGATCGATTGTCCGCACCGCCGGGTTGATGCGCATCGTCGGCAAGGGGCGCGGCGTGCGTTCGAGCTGGAGCCGCGCTTGATCCAGATGATTGTGATAGAGGTGGGCATCCCCGAGCGTGTGGATGAATTCACCGGGCTTGAGATCCGTGATTTGCGCGATCATCAGGGTCAGCAGCGCATAGCTGGCGATATTGAACGGTACGCCCAGAAAAATATCCGCGCTGCGTTGGTAGAGCTGGCACGATAGTCGGCCGTCGGCGACATAAAACTGGAACAGCAGGTGGCAGGGCGGCAGCGCCATCGCGGGCACATCGGCGGGGTTCCAGGCGGTCACGATTAGGCGGCGGGAATCCGGTGTGCGGCGAATATCCTCGATGACCTGCGCCAATTGATCGATCGTGCGGCCATCCGGTGCCGCCCAGGAACGCCATTGCTGCCCATAGACGGGGCCGAGATTGCCCTCAGCATCCGCCCATTCATCCCAGATGCGCACGCCATGCTCTTTGAGATAGCGGATACTGGTATCGCCCCGGATGAACCACAACAGTTCGTGGATGATCGAGCGCAGGTGGAGTTTTTTGGTGGTGACGACCGGAAATCCTGCGGCGAGATCAAAGCGCATCTGGTGACCGAACACGCTGCGGGTGCCGGTGCCAGTGCGGTCACTGCGATCGGTGCCTTCGTTCAGCACACGGCGCATCAAATCGAGATAGGCGTTCATCCGGCGATGTCCTCGGGTCGGGTCACAGGACGATCATACCGGCGTAAGCGATAGGCATAAATCAGTAAGCCGATGCCGATGAGGATCATGGGTGCCGAGAGCACCTGCCCCATGGTGAGCCAACCGTCCCACAAATACCCGAGTTGCGGATCGGGTTCCCGCACGAACTCAACCAGAAAGCGGAAGCTGCCGTACAAGATCAGGAATAAGGCAGAAACGGCCATCCGGGGGCGGGGCTTGATCGAAAATAAAAACAGCACCGTGAACAGCACAATGCCTTCGAGAAACGCCTCGTAGAGCATCGAAGGATGGCGCGGCAACGGCCCGCCGGTGGGGAATACCATCCCCCAGGGCAGCGTGGTGACCTTACCCCACAGCTCGCCATTGATGAAGTTGCCGATTCGGCCAGCGAATAGGCCAATCGGCACCAGCGGCGCAATGAAGTCCATCAGCGTGAAAAAAGGCACGCGGTATTTGCGGGCAAACAGCGCCATGGCCGTCATCACGCCGATCAGCCCTCCGTGAAAGCTCATGCCGCCATCCCAAACCATGAACAAGGTCAAGGGGTTATGCAGCAGCTCCGGGGTTTGGTAGAACACCATGTAGCCGATCCGCCCGCCGAGAATCACCCCTAGGGCGCCGTAAAAAATCAAATCGTCGATTTGGACAGGGTTCAATGGCCAATCGGGTTTGGCTGCCCGGTAGCGTCCGAGTGCCCAGGCACCGACGAAGCCGACCAGGTACATCAGCCCGTACCAGTGCACTTTGAGGGGGCCGATGGCCACGGCGATGGGGTCGATGTGCGGGTAGGTCAGCATAGTATGGCTTCGTGGTGGCGGAAGACGCCCCGTCGCGGTCGATGGCACTCAACGGGCGCGGAGGAAAGACTCAATCGTCGTCGCCGAGTTCCGGGTTCCAGCCGTTTTGTTTGGCGCGGTCGATGGCGGCCTGCTGAATGCGCAGGTACTTTTCCTGCAAATCCGGCGGTAACCGGCTGGGAAGGTGTGCGTAGGGCTCCCAGGCGGCAAAGACTTTTTCATAGAGCACCTGGATTTGCGCCGGGCGCCAACCGGCACCCGTTTCCGTCTCTGGAATGAGGCCAAACAACCAGCCATCCCGGATGATTTTGCCAATGTGGGTCATGCCCCCATGGTTATCCTGGTCAATCCCGACATAATTGATTTGTTGCATGTTGCCTTTTCCGTCGCCACTCGGCGCTTAGAAGTAAGTGGTTACCACGGTTTCCAGCGCATCCCGCATATCGGGGTCATCGGTGATTGGGTTGACGAGGGTCATGGCGCAGGCGGCACGCGCGTTGATCCCCTTGGCGATCAGTTTGCCTGCATAAACTAGCAGCCGGGTGGAGAGACCTTCGTCCAGACCATGGCCTTTGAGGTTGCGGGCACGATGGGCGATTTGCACCAACTTGTGTGCGGTATCTCGATCGACCCCGGTTTCATGGGCGACGATCTCGGTTTCGGTTTCGGCTTCGGGATAGTCGAAGTCCAGCGCACCAAAGCGTTGTTTGGTGGACTGTTTGAGGTCTTTCATCAGGTTTTGATAGCCGGGGTTGTAGGAGATAACGAGCTGAAAGTCTGGGTGGGCTTCCACCAGCTCGCCCTTTTTCTCCAGCGGCAGGACGCGACGATGGTCGGTCAGCGGGTGAATCACGACGATGGTGTCCTGACGGGCTTCGACCACTTCATCCAGGTAGCAGATGGCGCCAATGCGGGCGGCGGTGGTCAGCGGGCCGTCTTGCCAGCGGGTGCCGTCCTTGTCGAGCAGATAGCGCCCCACGAGATCCGAGGCGGTCATGTCTTCGTTACAGGCCACCGTAATCAGCGGCCGACCGAGTTTCCAGGCCATGTATTCTACGAAACGCGATTTACCGCAGCCGGTCGGGCCTTTGAGCATGATCGGCAGGCGGGCGCCATAGCCGGCGGTATACAGCTCGACTTCGTTGTGAACCGGTTTGTAATACGGTTCGCGGGTAATGCGGTACTGGTCGATGGCGGTGCTCATGGACACTCCTTTAAGACGAGAATGGGGAGAAGTATAAATCAGCGCGTGAACTTGACGAGACGGCTGACCTGAATATCCGAAACAAAGACCACGCCGCTGTGTTGGTTGAAGAATGGGGTAAATCCTTCGAGGATGGGGGCAACCAGCGCTTCGGGCACCGCCGTGATGATCATGACCATCACTTCTTCTTCATTAAACATGAGGTGACCTTCGTGAAAACCGCCCCGGCCTTTGCCGGATAGGTTGCCAACGATGGTGTACCCTTTGACCCCGGCGCGGTCGAGCAGATCCGTGGCGAAGCTTTGATGGGCGCCTTCGATGATGATTTCCATCTTTTTCAATGGATTGAGTTTCAAGTCGTTCATGCGTGGATCTCCTCTGCGACGGGGGTAACGGGCAGGTTGGTGAGGTAGGGGGCAAGACCCAGATCGTGCCAGGTGCCTTGGTCGAAGTGATGCAGGTGGCCGGTTTCTGGATCGGCAATGACCACGGTGACCCAGCCATTGACCACCAGGCTTTTGATTTTCGGTAGGCCGCCAACGACTTGGCCGACAAAACCGATGGGGGCTTCAACGACGGCGAGTAGCCGGATGGGTTCGTGATAAGGACGGCCGTCCCGCAGCACGGACTGGGCCGGCAATCCGGTTCGTAGATCACTCAGGTTGCCTGTGATGACACCAAAGCGGCCGGCCACATTGTGATAGGCCTTGCTGCCGCTGCCGAAGCGTTCGTTATCAACGGCCGAAAAATAGTGCTCGAGGTTGATCCACTGGCCGACGATCAGGGGGCCGGTGAGGATGCTTTCGAGTAACCGACCTTTCGGATCGACCCGGTAATCGTAGGATTGCAAGAAACTGCGTCCATCGAGATGCACGCCCTCGGTAAGGTATCGCCCGCCGACAATGACCGCGGCATTGCGCGCCAGCCCCCACTCGGGGCGAACCTGGGTCCAGTCCGAGGCATTGCGCTCGATGCGCTTGAGTGCCTTGATGGTGCCGATGGCGCGCGGGGTATGGGGTTCGAGCTTCGGCAGTCGCTCGGCGGCATTCAGCCGGCTGGCCGCGCGAAGACCATTACGCAGCCGTTCGAGGTACACCAGATGGCTGTTGGGGAGCAGATCGAGTTCGTGCAGTGTCAGCGCATCTGAGGTGGTGTTGTGGGTCGCGGGCAAAAACCAGGTATCGTCGGGAATGTCGATGCCTTGCTCGCGCAGTTTGCGCCGAACTTCCGGCTTGTTGCCCATTTGCGCGAGTACGCGGGCGGAGGGCAGACCCTGGCCGCCGCCGCAGGCGCCACAATCGAGCGCGGATTCATAGGGGTTGTTTTCCGACTGGCTCAAATGCCCGACGAGCAGGATGAATCGAGAAAAGTTCTCGGTCAGGCCAATGGATTGCAGGGCTTTTTCGACATAGTACGCCTGTTCTTCGACACTGAAGCCAATGCGTCCCAGGCGCTCCATTTGCATCGAGACATAAGAACGGTTGATCTGGTAATCGACTTGCAGGCGGGTGATGAATTCGTGTTCGGCAAGTTGGCTGAGCGCGAAGTGGCGAGCGAACTCCGTCTGCCCGCTGCGTAGTCCCATGGCGGTTTCGCGCAGCTCTTTGACCATGGCGTCGGTGACCGACTCGCGTTCGATGCCAAAATCTTGATGAATGGCGCGGACAATCATCACCCGTTGCAGGGCGCGGACAATCGAATCGGCATCTTCGCGGGTGAGTTTGTCGATCAGTAGGCGGGTAGAGGGTTGTTTCGGTTCGATTCGGTTGCGCCACTGATGATAAGTGCGTGGCGCGATGGTTTTGCCGATCATGTCGAAACCAAACAACAGCCCGATGGCTTCGACGGTGAAGTAGGGCGAGAGCACCGAACTTTTCAGCTCGTGCAGGACATGCCCAGCCGAAGAGTAGAAGTCGGACTCGATCCCCATGGCACCGGTGGGTACTTCCAGCACCAGGTTTTTTGGGGTAATGACCACCGGACAGAGATGGGATTCACTCCCTTTGCCCAGGCCGATGAAACTCACGGGCACACCAAAAAACCCGGCGATGCCGAAGGTCTGATATTCGCCAACGGTTTCAAGCTGGCGACGGATGGGCTCCGAGCGGACATCAATGCAAAACAGTGCCTGAGCGAATGGGCGGCGCGCCTTTTTGTGGGGAGCTTGCAGGCGGAGTTGGCTGAGCAGTTCCCGTCGGTACACGGACTCCATCGCTCGCAGCCAGAACATGCCCTCGGCCTGCTCAAACTCGGCGATCAGCGCGTGGAGCGCGCCCAGTTGGTCGGTGTCCAGCGCGCGCAGCGCCGGCGCTTGCCCCGCGGACTCACTGAGGCTGAGCAGACGATGAGCCTGTGCCTTGGCTTCGCGATTGCGTTCGGCCAAAAGATATTGTGGCAAGAGGCGGTTGATGTGTGCCGGGTTCCGTCGGGCGAGCGCGTCATCGACCGCATGCGCATAGGCGGGCAGCACCGTGCCTCCATGATAGGCCTGACGCAGATAGCATTCGGCGGTGCGTTCATCGATATAGCTGTGCAAGGCACTCAAGGTGGCGGGCAGTTTGCGGCGGCGCGCTTCTTCCCGGATCAAGGCCAGACCCACCACGAGTCGAATGGCCAGCAGATCAATCAAGTCCGCCGGATATTCCTTCGCCCAATGATAATTTTTGCTCGATGAGCGCCAGCGAATGAACCCCGACCAGCCGTGGAGCCGGGTCAGTTCGCGGGTGATAAATCCGGGCCAGTGGGCTTCGGGCAGGCCGAGTTCGGTCAGGATGTGGTCGATGGTGCCTTCGGGGGTGGCATCACGGCGGATGATTTTGCAGATATGTACGCCGCGTAAGAAAAACCGGACATTGCGTTTTGCGATGGCGCTCCAGGCCGAGAACAGTCCTTTTTCCCGGTTCGGCATTTGCCAGGTGGATTGGCCTTCGTCAAAGAAGTCGAGCAGGCTTTTGATGAGCAGCTCGTCGATCGTTTCACCGATCTGGGTGCCAAATAGCGTGTCAATAGCCTCATACAGCGGCCGTTCGGGGGGGAATTGGGCATGCAGGTCGGCGGCAAGGCGCTCGATGTCGGTCGGATGATCGATGACCGTCTGCGGTTCTCGCAGGGCTTGCGCCAAATCCTCTGCCGTGCTGAGCCGCAGCGGCTGCGTGACTGGGCTGGGCTCATTTTTCAGCAGATGCATAAGCAGCGCAGGCAGATCCATGCCCGGAATGGCGACCGACCGCTCTTGCAGAAAGCGTTCGATGGATTGCCGGAGGTTGGCGTCATCGACCCGGCCTTCGGCCGCATAGCGCTGATATTCGGCGCGCGACAAAAAGGCACGACCATGAAACAGTGCTTCCCCCTGGCGCACGGCCTGTTCGAAGGGCAAATGCTCCAAACCATGCAGCGGGTTGTGGTGAATGAAGGTTCGCATCGGCCAAAAATACGGAATGGGCTCGGCCGCCATGTGAATCATGGAGCGGATTTTTAATCGCCGCCCTAGGGTCAGGTGACTCATACGGTTACCCCCGTCCAGATCAGATTGAGGATGACAACAGACATCAAGCCAAGACCGATGGCGAGTGTTTTGCCAAGACAAAGATCCGTGGCCGTTGTCTGGCTGGGGGTGCCGAACACGAAGCCATTAAGCAGGCGGGTACCGGCCCAGGTCCAGAATAACCAGCCGATCAGCACGGGCACGCCCCAATGGATCGGGCTTTGCACCATCAGCCCGAGCATCGAGAAAAAAGCCGGAAAGATCGGCAGCGCCATGGCGGCAAGGACACTGAACACCAGTAAGGCAGAGAGCCTGGGCAGCCGCCGCGCCAGCCCAGTAAATAAGCCGGCATAGGCCGCCCCGAACCGGACTTTAAGCGCCTCAGCCAGGAAGACCAAAAACACCGGGGCGACAGTCAGCCATAACACGAATTGTTGTAACAGCAGGCGATCCGCCGTGGTGCTGGCGAGCAGCCAGGTGAGGGTCGTTGCGGAGATCAGTAGCATTGCGCTCCATTGAAACAGATCGCGCACGGTGAGGAGCCGCAGGGCATACAGCAAGAAGGTGAAGATCGCCCAGCCGACAAAAAAAGGACTGGCCAAGGGCAACCCGGCCTGAGCCAAGAGCCACACGCCGGCCTGCGGCCAGAGCAGCAGCAGCAGGATGCGCGCGACGGGGTGGCTGAGCCGACTAAAGACCGCGCTGAAGATCATGCTGAAGGGAAATAACGGTAAAAATATACCGGCTAGCAGAAGCAGAAAGAGCGTCATCTCAGTACCACCGCAACAGAACATTCAGGCGTTTGGACAGACCGACCAGGTTCAGCGCCAGGCGGTCATAGATGTCAGCGACATAAAATTCGCGGGAAATCAGTGAATAGAGCGCCAGTTGCAGCCCGGCGAACCGTGGACTCCACAGACTGCGCTGACGGCTTTTGAGATAGCTGGTGAGCCAGCCGCCCAGCACGATCAACGCGAGCAATAAGACCAGCCCATCGAAAGTCACCGCATCGATGCCGGCCGCGTGATAAATCGCGTTGCGGAAGGCATCGTCCGGGTAAAGGAAGTTCTCGAAGGCATGGCCGATCACGGTGTAGCCGATGACGATGAGGGCAAACGACAGCAAGATCATCAGCATCAGCCGGATCGGGTTATTCGCATCCAGCCGGTGGGTGGCGAACAGCACCTGGACGCCCGTGATCCAGCCAAAGAACAGCAGGACGATTGCACCTTGTTTCTGGAAGAAATCCGCCGCCACGAACCAATGCGCCAAGACCAGAATCGCCAACGGAACCACCAGCGTCACCAGGCCGATCAATAGCCACGGTAGGCGGGCGGAGGCAGGTTTGCGCTCGACCAGAAAGGTGTACAGCGGATTGTTGGGCACACCATCGCTCTGCCGCGCCTCGCCAATCACACTGCCCGCGCTCAGGAACATGGTGCCTTTGAACAGGCCATGAGCAATCAAATGGAAAATGGCCAATGAGAACGCGCCGAGGCCGCATTCCATCACCATAAAACCCATCTGTCCCATGGTGGAGTAGCCCAAGGATTTTTTGATGTCGTTTTGCGTGAGCATCAACACCGAGCCAATCAGCGCGGTGATCAGTCCCACCACGAACAACAGGTGCAGGACGGCATCGGCATGGACGAACACCGGTGCAAAGCGGTTGATGATGAAGCCCCCGGCATTCACGATGCCCGCGTGCATCAGCGCGGAAACGGGGGTCGGCCCTTCCATGGTGTAGGGCAGCCAGGTATGCAGGGGGAACTGCGCCGATTTGGCAAAGGCAGAGAAGGCGACCAGCAAGGCCGCAGTTGTTGTGACCGGCATGCCGAGTACGGTGGTGGCATCCGGGTTTTCACCGATGCGGGCAAACAGCGTGGGGAAATCAATGACGCCATACGCCTGGTAGAGGATGACCGCCGCGAGCACCAGGGGCAAATCGCCGATGCGGTAGGTAATTAGGGTCCAGAACGCATACCGTTGCGCGGGCTTGGATTCGGTGGCATGCCCGAGCAAAAAATACAGAAACACCCCGACCAGATGCCAGGCGACCAGCAGGGTGATGAGATCGCCTGCGGAAACCATCAGCAGAATCGAGGCGGTCATCAAATCCAGCAAGATGAAAAAGCGGGCATAACCCGGTTCTTCCGTCATGTAGCGAATCGAGTACACATGAACGATCAGGCTGATCCCGGCGACCACCAGCGACATGATGTGGCTCAAAGGATCGTGCAGCAGGCTGCCCCAGCTAGAGAACCCGCCTTGCCAGACCGGGCCATCGGCGGTGCCCAGGTGGGTCAACAAGCCCCAGGCCGCCACCAGGACGGTGAGCGTGCCGAATGTGACCGACAGTTGCGCCACCCGCTTGCCAAGCACCGCAGACAAGCTGTGTACCAGAACAGCCGATAACACCGGCAATAACGGAACCAACCATTGCACTTCAATCATCATCGTTCTCCACTCGGGCACCGGCCAGTCTCACCTGAGGTGAGCACAGGGCATCAGGTGTTTGGCTCGTGTTAGCGCGTCATCGACAAATAGAGCGCGGGGAGTTTTTCCGGCAGCCGCGCGACATGATCGAGGATCATGTAGTGCTTGGCGCCGAAGATGCGCTCGACATAATCATCCGCATACGGATCCAGGGTGACGCAGAAGGTTTCTACGCCCCGTCGCCGGAGTTCTTCGACCACGCGTTTGGTATCGTGGCGCAGATATTGCGGATCGCGGACATCGTTGTCCGACGGTTCGCCATCGGTCAGCAGCAAGATGAGTTTGCGCTGACTGGCGCGCTGATCCAGCAGTCGTCCGGCATGGCGCAGCGCCGTACCCATCCGGGTAGAGAGCTGGCCGGTCATCCCGGCCAGCCGCGCTTTGGTTTTATCGCCAAAGCGTTCGTCGAAATCCTTGAAACGGTAGTACTCAACATCGGTGCGGCCGTTGGAATCGAACCCGTGAATGGCGAACGGATCGCCGATACGGTCAAGGGTATCCCCCAGCAACGCGGCGGCTTCACGGGCAAGGCCGAGGACGGTTTTTTCTCCGTCACCGGTGCGCACGGGATCATTGGTCGATTCGGAGAGGTCGATCAACAGAATCACGGAGAGATCGCGCACCTGAATCCGGCGACGAATGCCGATGCGTGGATCCGGTTGCCGCCCCATGCGGATATTGGTCATGGCATAAATGGCCGCGTTGATATCGACCTCGTCGCCGTCTTCCACCTTTTTTTGCCGGATCACGCCTTGCGGTTGCAGCGCTTCGATCAGATATTTCAGGCGCCGCACCATCGGTGCATGTTCCTGCAGGATCGCATCGATTTGTTCCGGATCGCCCAAGACTGGCCGTTTCTCCGTGAGTGTGGTCCACAAGGGGCGATCGAGCTGCGTTTGATAATCCCACTCGGGGTAATGGATGGGCGAGGCAACGGGCGGCGTGCCATACAACTCGTTGAAAGTCGTGCCGTCATCGTCATACAGTTCGGTGGCGAGCACCCAGATTTCATCGGCAGATTCGGCGGTGGCGAATTCGACATCCACCGCATGAATCATTTCCATCATGCTCACATACTTGCGTTTGCTGCTGATATCCTGCCCCAGGGATACTTTGTCTGCGGTGTCCGGTTTCTCCCAGAGGATCCGGTTATCGTCGCGATAGGGGCTGGATGGCAGGTCGGTGCGCGCCTGAAACGGTAAGTTCAACGAGAGAATCTGCTCGACGAGCGCGAGCCCCAACGGGCGCAGAGGATTGCCGTTACGCAACTCCGCTTTCGCTGCCGCAACCCCCCGGCGGGCGGCGACAATGACGGGATGATCGTCGGGATGATCCGGGTCATTCAAGGCGAGCGCCAGCCGATCAAGCAGCGCCCCGACGCGTACCGTCGTCCCATGGCGCTGATCAGTCGGCAGCGCGGCGACCGTCAGGCGATGCAGGTTATTCCACAACGGCACCAGACCGGGGAAATCTTCGCTGGCCAATAACTCGACACGGGCATCTTCCAATGCACCCAGCACCAGTCGCTGCAGTGGATCGGTTTGATCGGCCAACGGATCGCGTTGGGAGTACAGCCGGTGGGCGGCCGCATGCGCCGCTGCCGCGCGATAAAGGAGCAGCCCCCCCACCGGTTCCTCACCCTCGACCTTGAAATCGTCGAATGCGTCCGGCAGGTTAATGAACAATTCATCCAGAAACGGTTTGTACCCGGTACGGGTTTCAAAATCCCCCGAAGTCGGGCGCAGCAGGAAATCCCGCCCCCACAGCGCACGCAGATACATCACGAGCCGCCGCTGGACATCCACGAACAGGACGCCCCGGCGCTCACGCTGCATGACGGCCTGAGATTCGGGTGTCGACAAGCTGAAATAGGCTTCCTGAGCCGCAAAATCGTTGCGGTGCGCCTGAATGCCCCAGGTTATCCAGCGTCGCAGTCCGCCCAGCGTCAAAAAGCCCAACAATTCCTCAATCTTGCCAAGCATCGGACGCAAAGCGCGGGGCGCCTTGGCCGCGACATGATCGAGCAAGGAGAGATAGGCATTGAACAGATCCGCCTCAGCCAACCGCAGGGCGGCGATCGGCGCAGAGCGAAACACTTGCGCCAGAACGGAGCCACTGGTCTTGGAGAACATTTTGATGACAGTCGATAACAAATCGAACACCGACTGCTCACCCACCTCGCGCGCCACGATGGAAGAGGATTCGATGAACGCGATCACGAGTTCATCGCCCCGCCCGAGTGCGTTGAGATTGGCAATACTTTCCAGCACGGCCTGATTGCCACGAGGGCTAAAGGCGCGGGAAAGCTCCTGCCAGTTCGCCTTGAGTACATCGGCGACCGCCGGACTCAGGCTATCGAGCAGTTCCTGGTGTTGTTCGATGCCAACCGCCATACATCAATGCCTTGAATGAGGATCAGTCTGGCCAGACCCGACGCGGGTGATTACTGGAATCATGTTGAGGCGCTTGATTGTCATCGGCCGCGACACTCGTCGGCTTCGCAGCGGCAGGTTTGGCCGCCGGCTTCGCTGCTGCGGGTTTTGCGGTAGCCGCAGGTTTTGCCGCAGCGGGGGCCGCGGGCGACGCGGCAACGGCTGGTTTTTCCGCGGTGATACTGGCGCTCAGTTTGCTTTCAAGCGTGCTCATTGGGGTAATACCTCGATCAAGATCTGTTGGATTTCATTGGCCGCTTCCCGGCCGCGTACACCGAGTTGGAAGACGCTGACGCCCTCCACGACAGCGTTCCGATACGCCGCGCGACGACGAACCGAAGTCGTCAGCACGGGAGTATTCAATTTGGCGATGGCCTGCTGCATGGCGCGGGTCATGGCACTCTTGGGTTCGGTTTGGTTCAACACCAGCGCCGCCCGCAATGAGGGATTTTGGGTGCGTGCCTGATGAATGATGTCGATGGTTTGCGCACTGGCCCACAAATCCAACGGGGAGGGGAGCACGGGCACCAAGACAAAATCACAATGCGTCAAAATCGCCTGAGTGATCGCAATATCGAGCGAGGGCGGGCAGTCTGCAATGACAAAGTCGTTTTGCGTCTGCGCACTCAGCAGGTTGTCGAGTGGGTTCGCATGTTCTGCATGCAGCGTGGGCAAGGCGGTAGTCGTGGCGGAATCGCCCTGTTGCCAATCCACCCAATGCTTCAGGGCACCTTGTGGATCCGCATCAATCAAACCAACGCGCCCACGCATGGCACAGGCGGCGGATAAATTGGTGCTGATCGTGGTTTTGCCACAGCCTCCTTTGAGGTTGGCCAGCGCGATGGTGTAGGCGCGAGTCGGCATGGACTCAACCCTGAAGAATGCGATTGGCCAAGCTGTTGACCTGTCGGGCAAATGCAGCTTCGGCTTCGTTCAACGCGCCATCGTCGGGTGCGGCAATGGTGACCGTGACGAAATCTTTGGCGAAATGCAGGTTGGGATAATTGCCGTTGGACTCGGAGAGATCGGCCAGATCATCCAGAAACTGGCGGGTCTGCGCATAACTGTTGAAAGTGAAACGGCAAGTCAGTTGAGGGGGCAGCTTCCGGGTTTCCCAGCCTTCAACAGCGATCGTAGTCGATGGGGTTGCACTCACGGGGTTTTCCCTCTCAGTGGTTGGACGAGGACTGATACTGCTGGAAATGGGCGTACTCTTCCTGCAACAGTGATTGGAACAGTTCGAAATGCACCTGATCGCGGATAATCCGGCAGAACTGGCAGGCATCGTCATAGAGCTGCACAGCCGCGCCCTCCATTTCGGCGGAGAGTTGAGCCATTTCGTCGGGATCGCGCCCGGGGCGCACCGCCGTGAGCGATAAGGCCGTTGGCGCGATCCCGATTAGAAGGAGCTGCCGGGTCAGTCGTTCTGCATGAACCAATTCCTGCGCCGCTTCCTGCCGGTAATGGGCAGCAAGTTCTGGCATGCCCCAGAGTTCAGTCAGGGCGGCACGGGTCTGATACTGGTGCACGGCATTCAGTTCGTGCTCCAGCGCTCTCGTCAGGTAGCCAATGATTCGCGGATGCGGGCGCATGGCGTTGACTCCCGTTGAATCAAACGGCCCCGTTGTTCAGGTTGGCTACGCACCAGGCTTGTGCGGTCTGGCTTGGGTCAGAGGGAAGAATGTTCTCAACCTCAGAGTGGACGCGCGCAATGATGTGCGCCGCGACCAGACCATCGCCCACGCGTTCACAGGCGTCGGCGCCCGCACGAACTGCCGCGTTGACGGCGCCGGTTTCGCCACGCACCAGCACGGTGACATAACCACCACCAACAAATGACCGACCGACCAAACGCACTTCGGCCGCTTTGGTCATGGCGTCGGCCGCTTCAATAGCGGGAACCAGACCACGGGTTTCGATCATCCCAAGGGCGATGCCATGCGTAGTTGCCATGATGCTTCCTCTTTATATTTCGATCAGATCAGTCCGCCGAATGCGAACCGATGGAATAGGGTAGACGGTATCGGCAGCGCGAAGGCCGCCGAATCGTGCCGTCTTGTGTGTTCCTGAGCTTAGGCTTGCGGAGCCTTCGGCAGGATATTTTCTACTTCTGAATGCACACGCGCGATGATGTGAGCCGCCACCAGGCCGTCACCCACGCGCTCGCAGGCATCCGCGCCGGCACGAACGGCTGCGTTGACAGCGCCGGTTTCTCCACGAACCAGGACGGTGACATAGCCACCACCGACGAATTGACGACCGACCAAACGCACCTCGGCGGCTTTGGTCATGGCGTCAGCGGCTTCAATCGCCGGAACCAGACCACGCGTT
The DNA here is from genome assembly GCF_045689735.1 of Halothiobacillus sp. DCM-1. Classification (GTDB taxonomy): domain Bacteria; phylum Pseudomonadota; class Gammaproteobacteria; order Halothiobacillales; family Halothiobacillaceae; genus Halothiobacillus. Next base: position 1,530,784 of record NZ_CP142685.1, on the reverse strand, counting down.
TCGATCATACCCAGTGCAATACCTGTTACATCAGCCATTTGATTAACTCCTAAGCTGTCATTGACACAAATGACCGGAGACGACACGACCCGGTCTTAAATTCCTGACCCTTAGGCTTGCGGTGCCTTCGGCAGGATGTTTTCGACTTCGGAGTGGACGCGGGCAATAATGTGCGCCGCGACCAAACCGTCGCCGACTCGTTCACAGGCATCAGCGCCTGCACGAACTGCTGCGTTAACGGCACCTGTTTCCCCGCGCACGAGCACGGTGACATAGCCACCACCAACGAATTGACGACCAACCAGACGAACTTCCGCGGCTTTGGTCATGGCATCGGCGGCTTCAATCGCCGGAACCAGACCACGCGTTTCGATCATACCCAGTGCAATACCTGTTACTGCTGCCATTTTTCCTCTCCTCGTTAAAGACACAATTCAAACGCCGTTGAACCCAACGGTTAAGCTTCTTCCCACTGATCGATGATTCCACCGATCGCCAAATCAATCAGCGTGTCGTAGTCCTTGACCGCATACCGTGCGGCGGAGCCGCTGATGGTAAACACCCATTTGCCCGGTGGCACACCCACCGGGTCGCAGGCCACGCTGAGCTTGCCACTGCGATCTTCCAGTACCCGTAACGAGACATTCATCAAGCCCGGGTGACGGCGAGTCACGACTAAATCCGCGCGAACCCGCATGATTTCCATCAGCTGGCCGACCACTGATCGAGAATCCCAATGATCGTCAGATCCGAGGGATAACTTTTGCTACCGGCCGCTTCCCGGGCAGCGGAGGAACCCACCACCAAAACCCAGTCACCCGGAATGCAGCCGATCGCATCCACAGCAACCTGAACGGGGCCGCCTGCTTTTTCCTGCACCACCAGCAGGGGTTTGTGTCCCATATCGGCAATGCGGTTGGTCGAAACCAGGGTTTTGACGACTTGCATGATCTTCATGCGACAGGTACCTCTTCGATCGGGCTGCCGATCGGATGATCCTGAACGCTCAGACGAAATTGCAGCAGTTGTTCGGCGGCCAGTTCATGATGTCGGTTTGCGATGGCGGCTCGGACTTGGCGCGCCCGCTCGACAGCGCGATCGCGAGCGCCCGGCACATTGCTGTCATAACGGTAATGAACGGCGATCGGAATCGGCAGACCGCGCGCGACATTCAGCTTTTTGAAAATCTTGATGCCGACATCGATATCCGCTGCGTTTTCTTCCACGGTGTGTAAATGGGCGTAGTAGGCCAGATTGCGAATCTGGACTTCATCCAAACCATCGCCGGCACTGATGAATCGCTCGGCGTGGCCGATGTCATGCAGTGGATAGCGTCCGCCACAGCGGTGAACGACATAGTCAATCTGGGAGAGGTTATTGATCAGCAAGGTGGCAATGAACCGTTGCATCCCTTCGTGGGGCAGGCCATTCCCCTTGGCCCAACCATCGCGGCTGCTGGCGTTGCGGATCGCGTCGTGTACGGCGAGGATGGCCTGATCGGCGCTCATGCCCAGCGTCTCGGCATACAACGCCGCATTGTCGACATAACGATGCGGGTTGAGATTGCCATCCTGATCTGGAATATGGATACGCACGGCATCAGTATCCGTATCGACACCAATCAGCAGGGTTTCGACACTCGCCCCGCAGCAAAACGCGTTCTCCACGGCTTGACGCAAACCGATCAGCTGGTTGTGCGACGCTTCGATGGCTTGGTGATCGTTGCTGCCATGTGCCGCGCAACCCTCGTGCGTAGGATCGGAGGTGCTGAAGTGGTAAACGGCAATCTTTAAGTATCGAGTCGCAGCATCTGCGGTATTCGGCACCCCTTCGCGGTAGCGGCGCAATTCGATGGATTGCCACTGTTGCAAATCAGTTTCGATATCAAACAGTGTGCCGGCATACGCTTTGCGGAAAGTGAAGGCGGACATCGGTAGACGCAGGATGTAGGGGAGCAAACCTTTCAAGCGGCCGTCTGCACAAGGGCTAATGTCCAAGGTATGGAAGCCGCAATCCAGCAAGAAACCAATACTGGCGCCGACCTCTTCCTGCTCTGATTTGAGCCGGCGGGAGAATTGATCCGTCGCCGCGGCAAGTGCCTTGAAAGCAGCGTAGCCGAACAGACCGCGCAGGTTATGCCCCCGAATCCAGTTATCTTCGAGCAAGGCTTCTGGGAATGTGTGGCCGAGTGACGACTGAGCCAGTTCCTGGACACGCGTGACATATTCGACGCCTAGGGGAATGCCCACCACCGCACGCAAGAAGGGAACGATACGATCAAACCGGCCTTTCACCGTATCCTCGCACTGGCCGAGCTGCGCGTTGGCGGCAAGATCGGTCAAAGGATGGCGGCAAGCCATTTGCGGCAAAGTGCTGCAGGCTGGGTGCCGCTCATACAGCGGATTGATGGGGGCGGGGGCGGTAGAGCCGGGCGCGATCAAATCGAGCCTGGGTTGTACCTTATGGCCGAGACCAACCGGCGCACGCTTGGCGAGCGAGCCCGGACGGCGACGGCTGGATGACGGTTTGTTGTTCATCGTTTATCTCCGCCGCACCATTAGCCTCGAGCACCACCGGAGTAGGTGATCAGTGAGCCGCTTAAATCATTGCCGCTGCTGCCAGAAATCCTGGAACTGGGGGGCTCTGGACGAACGACTTCACGGTTCGACCGGGCATTGCGCGCCGTCATGAGGTTGGCTGCTTGCCCACGCATTGACGGATTGCGTCCCTGCGCAGAGGAACCCTCGGTGCCAGTAATCCGGCCACTGATTGACCAGTCATCGCCCGTAATCCGGCAGCGGTTTTCACCTTCGCCCGTGACGCGTTCCTGGTTGCCGGATTCCGGCGCGCACTGCAGAACATTCACAGGCACGGCTGCTTGAGCTTGTTGAACTTGGTTGGCTTGGGCTTGTGCCGCCATGGCTTGAGCCATCGGCTGGCGCATCATAGGCCGACCAGCGCTGTCGCCGTGACGAAATTCTGGGGTGCCGGTAATCAAACCCGTCGCCAGCATGCCCGGGCCGGTAATGCGCCGGGATTGATCGAAGGCATTGCCGGTAATCCGGCTGGCGGCTGCTCGGGCAGGGGTGACGATGCTGAACTCTTGCGGTGCCGTTGCCTCGACCGGAGCAGGTGCGGCTACTGGTGTCGCATAGCCGGCGAAGCGCGGGCTGAGGGTGACGGGTTGCGCCGGCTGCATGGGCAGGCTGAAGGCGTGGTTGGGCGGCAAACAGCCCGTTTGTTGCGCGCCAAGGTATGGCGTGCCACTCACGGCACGGTACGCGCCATATTCATTGCCGGTGACTAAATCACTGGCATCCACAGAAGTGCCGCTGACGGATTGCCCTTTGCAGGTCATAGATTCAGCCACTTTCTGGTCTTGTGGGAGGGGGGTGCTGGCACAAGATGACGCGAAATGTTCGACGCCATAGTATTCATCTCCGGTGACGGGCATGCACCCGCCGCGCTCGTCACCGGTTGTCTTTGGGCTGTGATCCAGTGACTGACCCGTCACCGGGTTGCCTGACAGGGTGTTCATCGAACGAACCTTGTCAAACTGACCACCACAAAGGCGATTTTGGCTGTACTGCGAACCGGTGACGCGCTTGCAGGAGCCGGGCTCATTGCCGGTGACCTTTTCGCTGCGATCAACGAGGTTGCCTGTGATGCGTTGCCCACGGTTGGACTGATCCACGCCGACTTTTTGAAAGCTGGGTGCGGGACGCGTGCCACAAACGGACTGGAATTGCTCATTGCTGAGGTATTCGGTGCCCGATACCTGACGGCAGGAACCACGCTCATCGCCGGTTACCTTGCTGGAACGCCCCACTTCCGTCCCGCTGATGCTCATGCCAGCGATCGTATGCGACAGACCAACCTTGGCGGGGGCGGCGCTTTTACCATTGATGGTCAAGCGCGCTGCGCCTTCATCAGCATATTGTGTGCCGGTGATGCTGCGGTTTGCGCCCACTTCATTGCCGGTAGCGACTGAAGGGCGAAACTCATCGCTGCCAGAGACCGGCAAACCTTTGCGTGCCGAGGCGCCGATCATGACTTTATTGGCATTCATCGGACGGGCAGGGGTGCCGCACAAGCTTAGACTGGCCTCATTACTGAGGTACTCCGTGCCAGTGACCGCACGGCAAGTGCCTGGTTCGCCACCGGTCACCTTCTGTGTGCGCGCCACTTCGGTGCCGCTGACTTTTTGGCCGCGGGCGGTTGCGGTGAGGTTGACCTTGGCTGGGTTGGCTTCGGGCTTGGTTTTGCAGAATGACTGGAATTGTTCCGTGCCGACATACTCGGTGCCTGTGACGGCTCGGCAGCTGCCGGGTTCGTTGCCGGTCACACGCTGCGTGCGCTCGACCTGGGTGCCGGTAATTGCACCGCCAGTCAGGGTGTGACCGGTTTCAACTTTTTTTGGCACATCAGCCTCGGAGTTTTGTTTCACGCGACCCGTGGGGCGGCAAGCGGGGGCGGTGCCTCGGCCATAATGGCAGAGCATTTCGCGGTGCCGTTTGGCGGCCTCTCGGCCTTGCAGAGCCGTATCCACATAGCCATCCAGTTGATGGCCGTTGCGCCCCGGGCCGCCTTGAGAGGTCGGTTTGGGGGGGACGGCTTTTTGACCCCGGTCAGACAGTGCCTGGCGCCGAGCCCGGCAGATTTCACGCACGGATTTCGCTTGATTGCCCAAACGAACCGGGGCGGTTTCTGCCACGGTGCAGAGCGTGTCCAGTGATGCATCGGTCGGGGTGATGATCGATTGAGCAGAACCAGCATCGTCGATCACTCGGTTGTCCTGAGCAGGGCGCAGGCGTCCAGAAGGCGCGCTGGAGGCTTTGCTCGGCAGCGCGCTTCGGCCTTGAGTCGCCAATGCCTGACGGCGAGAGCGGCACAGGTTGCGTACCCGGTTGTTCTCAAGGCCAAAGCCCGTGCCGCTGTCTTGTGCGATGGCGCACAGGGCATCGACGGCGTCGCGTTGCGGGGCGACAGGCTGCGGCGGAGTGATTGAAGATGCCGCCTGGGTGTAGGGGGTCGGTTGAGCGGCTGGCGCTTTAGGATTTGCACCTTTGCCTTGGGTGGCCATTGCTGCGCGTCGGGCGCGAGCCAATGCTTTCCCGGAGAGTCCGCCCAGGTCGGCTGGATTGTTTCCAGACTGTACAGGCATGTTTTGTACCTCGTCTTGATGGATGTGCTGTGCGCACGGGGCGCACAGCGCTGACGCTTCAGGTTAGGGAATTAACCGCCGCGGTAGACCACGAAGGCCATGCCTTGGCTTTGAGCGTAGTTGTCGTAGGCCACCAGCTTGATCTGGTGCGTCGGGTACGCCCGACGGCAAGATTCCAGCTCAGCGAGTACGGCATCCACGCTTTGCTCGCCGAAAAACGGCAGCTTCCACATGTACCAGTAGTGTTGCATCGAATTTTCCGGCTCAACATGCTCGATGCCCGGGTTCCAACCTTGGGCAATGGCATATTTGATCTGAGCACGGATTTGCTCCGAGCTCATCGGCGGAAGATAAGAGAAGGTCTCGTATTTGAGACTTTGTTTGTAGTCCTGCATATCAGCCATGGTTATTCACCTTTTGCAAATGGTTTAACAGGCGGGATCAACGGTTCTGTACGTCGAGTTTGTCGACGGTATCGAACTCAAATTTGATCTCTTTCCAGGTTTCCATGGCGATCTTGAGCTCGGGGCTATGAGCCGCCGCCGCAGTCAGGATCTCCTTGCCTTCGCGCTCCAGGTCGCGGCCTTGGTTGCGTGCTTCGACACACGCTTCCAGGGCGACACGGTTCGCGGCTGCACCGGCTGCGTTACCCCAGGGGTGACCCAGGGTGCCGCCGCCGAATTGCAGGACGGAATCATCACCGAAGATGGTGACGAGTGCCGGCATGTGCCATACATGGATACCACCAGAAGCCACGGCGAAGACGCCCGGCATGGAGCCCCAGTCTTGGTCGAAGAAAATCCCGCGTGAACGATCTTCCGGAATGAAGGATTCGCGCAGCAGGTCGATCCAGCCGAGGGTAGAGGCACGGTCGCCTTCCAGTTTGCCCACAACGGTACCGGTGTGCAGGTGGTCGCCACCCGACAAACGCAGGATCTTGGTCAGGACGCGGAAGTGAATCCCGTGATGCGGGTTGCGGTCGATTACCGCGTGCATCGCACGGTGGATGTGCAGCAGAACGCCATTATCGCGGCACCAGTTCGCCAGACCCGTGTTGGCCGTGAAGCCGCCGGTGATGTAGTCGTGCATGATGATTGGGGCGCCAATTTCTTTGGCGAACTCGGCACGCTTGTACATCTCTTCCGGGGTCGGTGCGGTCACATTCAGGTAGTGACCTTTGCGTTCGCCGGTTTGAGCTTCTGCGGTTTCGGTGGCGTCTTGCACGAACGAGAAGCGATCACGCCAGCGCATGAACGGTTGGCTGTTGATGTTTTCGTCGTCTTTCGTGAAGTCCAGACCGCCACGCAAGCACTCGTATACAGCGCGGCCGTAGTTTTTGGCGGACAGGCCGAGTTTCGGCTTGATGGTACAGCCGAGCAACGGGCGGCCGTATTTGTTCATCTTGTCGCGTTCAACTTGAATCCCGTGGGGCGGGCCGCCGCAGGTTTTCACATACGCGAGCGGGAAGCGCACATCTTCCAGACGCAGGCCGCGAACGGCTTTGAAGCCGAACACGTTGCCCACGAGGGAGGTGAATACGTTGACCACCGAACCTTCTTCGAACAGGTCGATCGGGTAGGCAATGAAGGCATAGAAGGCAGAATCATCACCCGGCACATCTTCGATGCGATAAGCGCGACCCTTGTAGTAATCCATATCAGTCAACAGGTCAGTCCAGACGGTCGTCCAGGTGCCGGTTGACGATTCTGCTGCAACCGCAGCGGCCGCCTCTTCACGATCCACGCCGGGTTGCGGGGTGATCTTGAAGCAGGCAAGAATGTCGGAATCCAACGGGGTGTATTCCGGCATCCAGTAGGTTTGCCGGTATTCTTTAACACCAGCACTGTACTTTTTAACTGCCATGGGTTCCTCCTGAAAGGATGGGATTTCGCGCAACGCCCCAGCGGCTTGACGCGTGGACGCATCTTGCCCGTGCAGTTTCATCAATAACAGTCGATATTTCTTATCCTCTCAATAGACTATCATCTATTATTCTCGATGATATTAGGGAGTGCTTATGCGCCACCACTTCACCTTTCGCCAACTGGAAATCTTTGAGGCTATCGCGCGTACGGGGAGTTTCACACGAGCCTCGGCCGAGCTGCATCTCACTCAGCCGACTGTGTCCATGCAAATCAAGAAGTTGACCGAAATTATCGGGGTACCGCTGTTTGAGCAGGTGGGGAAGAAGATTTATCTCACGGAAGATGGGTCGGAGTTGGCACAAGCCACGCGCGCGGTTTTTGGTGTGATGGATCGATTTGCGATGTCGGTGGATGAACGGCAGGGATTGAAAAAAGGGCAATTGCGGTTGATGGCCATCAGCACCGCGTCCTATTTTGCGCCGCGTCTGCTTGGTGAGTTTGCCAAGCGCTATCCTGGCATCGATGTCAGTCTGCGGGTGACGAACAAAGAGCAGGTGTTGGCGAGTATCGCCAATAACCTGGACGATCTGTATTTGCTCGGGCAACCGCCAGAAGATATGGATGTGGTGGTCACACCGATCATGAATAACCCGATCGTGGTGCTGGCCGCGCCGAATCATCCGTTGGCTGGGGAGTCGGCTGTGCCCTTGAAGCGCTTGAGTGAGGAGCCTTGGTTGATGCGGGAGGCGGGATCGGGCACGCGCATGGCGATCGAGCGATTGTTCGCTTCACGCGGTTTGACGCTCAATACCCGCATGGAGCTGGGCAGTAACGAGGCGATTAAACAGGCCGTTCTGGCGGGTTTGGGCATTTCCGCGTTGTCGCAGCAGGCGCTGGTGCTACACCCGCCGGGACAGTTCGCCGTGCTGGATGGGGTGGGGTTTCCCATTCAGCGTCAATGGTATGCGGTTTATCCGGCTGGGCGAGAACTTTCGGTCGTGGCGCAAGCGTTTTTGGATTTTTTGCTGGCGAATGCGCCCCGCTGAAATTACAGGGCATTTTGTGTTGGGGTTCAGGCTTTTTTGACGAAGCAGGCTTTGAGCATCATCGGGCCGGCTTCGGTTTTGCAGTCGAGCTCGTGATCCCCGTCGACAATCCGGATGCCCTTGATTTTGCTGCCCACCTTGAGGGTGATCGAGCTGCCTTTGACCTTGAGGTCTTTGATCAGGGTCACGGTATCGCCGTCCTGGAGCACGGTGCCATTGGCATCTTTGACCTGTCGGGTGGTTTCTTCTTCCTCGGTTCCGGCAGCCGCCCATTCATATCCACAATCCGGGCAAATGAACAGGTCGCCATCCGGGTAGGTGTTGGCTTGGCCGCATTGGGGGCAGTTGGGAAAACCGGACATGGGGTGGCTCCTTCATCGAGTGAGTGAAATGAATAATTTGGGTAGTTGTTCGGGCAAGCGGTTGATCTGGTCGATGACGGTGTAATTCTGTCCGAAAATCTGGCGGATGTAGTCATCTTGCTGCGCAGCGAGGCGGGCGTCGAGACTGATGCCATAGCTGTAAATGCCTTGCTGGTCGAGTTCGATGACCGCCTGACGGGTGTCTTCGATCAGTGCCTGGCTGTCGGCTACATCGACATCGGCGGGCTCGCCATCGGTGAGGATGAGCATCAGTTTTTTGTCCGCCGGCTGAGCGGCCAGATAGTGGGCGGCGTGGCGCATGGCCGCGCCCATGCGGGTGGAGTAGTTGGCCTGCATGGCGGCCAGCCGCGCCTTGACGGAATCGCCCCAGGGTTCACGAAAGCCTTTGATGTGTTGATAGCGCACTTCAAACCGGGTGTTGGAGTGAAAGCCAGCGATGGCGAGCGGGTCGCCCAGTTGGTCGATTGCCCAGGCCAGCAGGGAGACGGCTTCCTGCGACAGTTGCAGGATGGTCTGGTCGCTGTGCGGCGCGCGTTCGTTCAGGGAAGCCGACAAATCCAGCAGCAACAGGACGGCGATGCTGCGGCCATTGGTCTGATGGCTCATGTTGATGCGCGGATCGGGCGGGCTGCCGCTTTTGAAGTCGATCAGCGAACGGATGGCGATGTCCAGATCGAGTTCGCTGCCTTCTTCCTGATAACGGATGCGCACTTTGTCTTGCGGCTTGAGCAGATCGAGCAGCTTTTTGAGCTGCTTGGCGGTACCGGCGTGTTTGGCGAGGAGTTGGTCGATCCGATCGGCTGAGGCGGCCGGATGCAGCGCTTCATAGACGCAGGCCCAGTCTGGCCGATAACTTTGGCTCAAATAATCCCACTCGCGGTAATAGCGGGGCGGCAGGCCGGTGAGTTCTTGCGGGTCGCTGGCCGCGCGTTCCTCGAAGGTTTCTTCTTCGTCCCCCGCTTCGATGAAGCGCCAAAGGTGGCGGTTGTCGTCCCGGTATTCGATGACGGTATCGGCAAAATGCACCCGCGAGAATTGATCGCTGGGTCGGCGGGTTTGCGCGACATAGCGCAGAGCTAGTGCGGCCATAGCCTCCGTGCAGGACTCGCCTTTGGCCATCTCGGCGGTGAATTCGGCGGAAAATTGCTGCACGATGGGACTGTCGTAGCCATGCGCCGGATCGAGCAGGGCGTAGGAGAGCAGGGTCAGCCGGTGCCGCAGGCAGGAGGTGGTTTCGGGGTCGCAGGCGGTTTCTTCTGGCCGGGGGTGGAGGCGGCAGAGGATGCGTCGCAGCCCAGGATACTGGCGGATCAGCAGCGAATCGATGCGGGCATCTTCAAAAAACTCCACGGCCATGCGCTGAAACGGGCTCCAGTTATCGGCAATCTGCGCCGTGCTGTAGCGCCGGTGCCCCGCGAGATGCGCCAGAATCGCCCGATAGCGGTCGAGGGCGGCCACGCCGTGCTGGTCGGTATAGACATCCGGCAGGCGGATGCCGAGGTCATCCCGATACGGCACGGGCTGGCGCAGTTCGTCGAAGGCGGTGGAATAGCCGATCAGCGGGGCATCGTCCTGCCACAAGCCCCGCAGATACAAACCGAGGCTGCGTTCCACATCCGCGAGCAGGGTGCCTTGGCGTTCGCGTTGCAGAATGGCGCGGCTGTCGGCCGATTGCAGGCTGAAGTAATCGCGCTGGTGTTCGGGGTGCTTGGGATGGTTTTTGATGCCGTAATCGATCCAGCGTGCCAGCCCATCGAGCGCCAGCAGCGTGACGAGTTTGGGCGCCTGCCCGAGAAATTCCGGCAGACCCGCGCTGGGGAAGGTGGCTTGGTGGCCGTGGATGGAGCCGGTAGTGCGCTGCGCGAGGTCTTGCACGAGGCGCAGATAGTGGGTGAAGGCTTCGGCGGAATGCAGCCGCCGGGCGACGGGGTGCAGACTGTTGAGCAACGGCGCGATGGCTTTGCCGTTGGGTGAGCGTTGCAGACCGTGGATAGTGGCCAGCAGCGGCGGCAGGCAGGCTTCGCCGACGGCGACGGCCACGCCGGGCCAGTGTTCGAGAAAGGCGAGCAAGGGTTCGGCGCCCCGGCCGAGTTTGCCGAGTTGGCGTGCGGCTTCGAGATGATCGTTCAGCCCGCCGGGCGAGAGCTGCTGCCTTGCCGTCCGCAGACAATCATCGAAGATCGCCGCGACGACCGGAAAGCCGGTATCGACGGTTCGCCAGGCGGCCAGGTTTTCCGGGGCGATGGCCGGTTCATTGGGCAACACGGCGCGCCTCAGGCGAAGGTGAGGTCGATGGCGTGTTCGAGGGTCTGGCGAATATCGGCATCATCGGTGATCGGGTGAACCAAGGCCATTCGGCAAGCTTCGCGCGGTTCGACCCCATCCTGAATCAGGGTCGCAGCGTACACGAGCAGGCGGGTGGAGATGCCTTCCGTCAAGCCGTGGCCTTTGAGGTTGCGGGCGGTGCGGCTGATCTGCACGAGTTGCGCGGCAATGGACTCGGTCAGGCCGGTTTCCCTAGCGACAATCCGGGTTTCCAGTTCGGCTTCGGGGTAATCGAATTCAAATCCGGTAAACCGTTGTTTGGTCGATTGTTTCAGATCCTTCATCAGGGTTTGGTAGCCGGGGTTGTAGGAGATGACGAGCTGGAAATCCGGATGCGCCTGGATCAGTTCGCCTTTCTTGTCCAGCGGCAGGGTGCGGCGGTGGTCGGTCAGCGGGTGAATGACGATGGTGGTGTCTTGCCGGGCTTCGACGATTTCATCGAGATAGCAGATTGCGCCGATGCGGGCGGCGGTGGTGAGCGGCCCATCGACCCAGCGGGTGCCATTGTGATCGAGCAGAAACCGCCCGACCAGATCGGAGGCGGTCATGTCCTCGTTGCAGGCCACGGTAATCAGCGGCTTACCGAGCTTCCAAGCCATGTGTTCGACAAAACGCGACTTGCCGCAGCCGGTCGGGCCTTTGACCATCACCGGCAGCCGATTACGGTAGGCGGCTTCGTACAGCGCAATTTCGTTGCCTTTGGGCTGATAAAACGGCTCGTGTTCAATGCGGTATTGCGCAATGTCGATCATGGGCGAAGTTCCGGTTGGGCGGGCTTGGCGATGCGCACGCGTGGGCGCGCATGGCCAAGCAGACTGCTGGGCAGTCTGGCGTTGTTCCCCCGACGGATCGGGGTCGTTCGGAGGCCGCGAGGGCGGCCTCCCTCGGCGATCCACTTATTTGTGTACGCCGAGTTTTTCGCGCCAGCCCGGGAAGAGCAGATCGGCGTCTTTCGGGAACGATTCGAAGGCGCGGGCGAACTCTTTGTGTTCTTTGGCGAACTCGATCGGGTCGGCGCCGGCTTTCCAGCACTCATACGCCTGACGCAGCGAGATGGCACCGGCCGCCGGGCTGTCGATGTGGCCGTAAGAGCCGCCGCCGGCGGTGTTGATCACATTGCCGTGGCCGAGGTTCTCGAAGAAGCCGGGCAGACGCAGGGCGTTCATGCCGCCGGAGATGATCGGCGTGGTGGGCTTCATGCCATACCATTTTTGGTAGTACACCGGACCTTGGCACTCGTCGCGCTCGATCATGTAGGCGATGTTGCGGTCATCGCCTTCGCCTTCCATCTTGCCGTAGCCCATAGTGCCAACATGGATGCCGGAAGCACCTTGCAGACGGCTCATCTTGGCCAGCACGAACGCGGTGTAGCCGCGGTTGGTGCTCGGGGAAGTCACCGCGCCGTGACCGGCACGGTGGTAGTGCAGGTACTGGTTCGGGTACTGGCGACGGGCGGTGGTCACCATGCCGGGACCGCCGACATAACCATCGACCAGGAAGGCGAGCTTGTCCGCGTCGGGGCCGAAGACTTCCAGCGCGAAGTCGGCGCGGGCGCACATTTCGTAGTGGTCGTCGGCGGTGATGTTCATGGAGAACAGCTTGGCCTGACCGGTTTCGTCCTGCGCGCGTTTCATCGCGTCATACACGAGCGGGATGACTTTCTTGACCGGTGCGAATACCTGGTTGCCTTGCGGTTCATCGTTTTTGATGAAGTCGCCGCCCAGCCAGAACTGGTAGGCCGCCTGGGCGAAAGGCTCGGGACGCAGACCCAGTTTCGGCTTGATGATGGTGCCGGCGATGTAGCCGCCGTCCTGCATCGGACGACCGAGGATGCGCCACAGGTTGGAGATGTCGGTGGCGGGGCCGTCGAACATCTGGATGGCGCGCGGCGGAACCCAGAAATCGACCATCTTGCCGTATTCGATGTCGCCCATGCCCTGATTGTTGCCAATGGCCAGCGTCAGGAAGGAGACGATCATGAAGCGACCATCGGTCACATTGCGATCGAACAGTTCCAGCGGATAAGCGATCCGCATGTCTTCCTTGGCTTCGTCGATGTGATAGACCAGCGCGTCCACACCCTTGGTGAAATCGTCGGTGGTGGAAACCTCGACATTGGTGCCGGTGGAAGACTCAGCCGCGAAGTGGGCGGCGGCTTCCAGATAGCCGTGACCGGCTTTCGGCTTCATTTTGTAGGCCACCAGAATGTGGTTGCCGGCGGCCATCAGGTCTTCTTCTTTCAGGCTGAGATCAGCGTAACGGGCGGATTGATCCATGTCGGACTCCTCGGGGTTGCGAGAGAAAAGGAACGATACGCCGCGCACTGTAGGCGCTCGCTTGTATAATTAATATTCAGGATTTATTAAGATTTTCATAAGAAAGCCTGATGGATTGGAGGAGATATGCGGCGACTGACCATGCGGCAATTCGTGGTGTTCGAGGCGGTGGCGCGCCATCTTTCCTTTTCACGCGCGGCGGAGGAGTTGCGCCTGACTCAACCGGCCGTCTCGATGCAGATGCGGCAAATCGAATCCGTGGTTGGGTTGGCGCTGACTGAGCAGGTGGGTAAAAAGATTTTCCTCACCGATGCGGGGCGGGTGATGTTTCATGCCAGCCAGAACATTGCGGCGCAGCTCAAGGATCTGGGGCAGGCATTCAACCGGCTCAAGGGCGTGGAAGGCGGGGTGATCCAGCTGGGCATCACCTCCAGCGCCAAGGCGGTGGCGACGGGGATTTTGGCGCGGTTTCGGCAGAAATATAAGCAGGTGAGCCTGACGCTGGAAGTCTCCAATCGAGGCGCCGTATTGGACATGCTGGCGCAGAACCGGATCGATCTGGCGATCATGGGGCAGGTGCCGGCGGAACTGGGGTTGACCGCCGTGCGCCTGATGGAAAATCCATTGGTGGTGGCGGCGCCGCTGAATCATCCCTTGACGGCCTTGCGGGATATTCCCTTGGCGGATTTGGCGGATGAGACATTTCTGGTGCGTGAACCGGGTTCCGGCACACAAGATGCGATGGAGCGGTTTTTTGCGGCCAAAGGATTGCGAATCGCCCGCAGCGTGACCATGAACACCAATGCCGCGATCAAAATGGCGGTTCAGGCTGGGCTGGGCTTGGGGATTCTGTCGCTGCAAACGCTGGAGATGGAACTGGCGCTGAATCGCCTAGCGGTGTTATCCGTCGAGGGGTTCCCGGTGATGCGGCATTGGTATCTCGTGCATCGAGCGGACAAGCTGCTCTCGCCAGCGGCACAGGCGTTCAAGGATCAGCTGCTGGTCGATTTGCCTGCCCCTTCATCGTCGGGCGAGTGAACTCCGGCCCCCGGGGGTGCCCGCAACACACGATCCCAGGCTCGCCAGCCGGGCAGGCAGGCGTCCATTTTCTGGTAAAACCGCGCATTGTGCTGTCGTTCGTCGAAATGGATGAGTTCGTGAACCAGCACTAAATCCAGACAGGCCGGCGGATAATGCGCCAGCGCCAGATTGATCGACAACCGACGGCGGAGGATTTGGCAACTTCCCCAGCGGCTGCTCATCCGACGAATGCGCACGGCGGGCAGGGCATGGCCGGTGACCGAGCACCAATGCGGCAGCCGGTGTTCGATGGCACGGGCAAGCGCTTGGCGTAACACGCGGTCGAGTAGTGCCTGGCACTGTTCCGGGGTGGCTTTCCCCTCCGGCAGACGGCAATGCAGCGTGTGGCCTTCGGCGTGAACCGTGGCGCGCTGCCCCCCGTGCTGCCAATGCACATCCCAGGCTTCACCCCACAGCCAGAGACGGGAGAAATCCGCTTCGGCAGGCGGAGGTTGCCTTTGCTGCGTTTGCTGGCGGGCGATCCAGTCCTGATGCTGACGGATGAATGCGTGGATTTGCGCCAGGGACAGGCCGTGGGGGGCGCTGATGCAGACTCGGCCATCCTCGCGTCGCACCCGCAGATAGGCACGACGAATGGCTTTGCGGCTCAAGGTAAACCGGAGCGTGCTGCCGGGTAGGATTTCCTCACTGGTCTGCGCGGCACGCATCGGCTGGCATCAGCCGCGCGCGCGTTTGATCAGGAATTCCGACAGCAAGGCCACGGGGCGACCGGTCGCACCCTTGTTGTCGCCCGTGACCCAGGCCGTCCCGGCGATATCCAGATGCGCCCATTTGTAGTCTTTGGTGAAGCGGGCGAGAAACGCTGCTGCCGTAAGAGCGCCGCCTTCCCGGCCACCGATATTGGCCATGTCGGCAAAGTTGCTTTTGAGTTGCGCCTGATACTCATCCCATAACGGCAGTTCCCACACACGATCCCCACTGGTTTCGCCGGCGCGGATGAGTTCTTGCGCCAGCGAGCGGGTGTTGCTGAACAGCCCGCTGGGCACGCGACCCAGGGCAATCACGCAGGCACCGGTTAGGGTGGCCATGTCGATGACCAGCTCGGGCTTGAACCGTTTGGCATAGGTGAGGGCGTCGCAGAGGATCAGGCGGCCTTCGGCATCGGTGTTGAGCACTTCGATGGTTTGGCCGGACATGCTCTTGATGATATCCCCCGGTTTCAAGGCGTTACCGGAGGGCATGTTTTCGACGGTTGGGACGATGCCGACCACATTGATCGGCAATTTGAGCTCGGCGACGATGGAGATCAGGCCGATCACGGCGGCGGCACCGGCCATGTCGTATTTCATCTGATCCATATCGAGGCCGGGTTTGAGGGAAATCCCCCCGGAGTCAAAGGTGACGCCCTTGCCGACCAGCACGATCGGTGGGGTATCGGCTTCACCGCCTAGATGCTCCATCACGATCAGTTTGGGCGCTTCCGTGCTGCCTTTGGCCACCGCGAGCAGGGCGTGCATGCCGAGGGTTTCCATGCGGGACTGATCGAGCACTTCCACCGCGAGGTGCGGGTGGGTTTCGGTGAGTTTGCGCGCATGGTCGGCGAGCAGGCTCGGCGTACACAGATTGGGCGGCAGGTTGGCGAGATTTTTCGTGAGCGCGATGCCCGAGCTGATGGCCATGGCTTCCCGGACGGCGTTTTCCGCCTCCAGCAAGCCCCGGCGGCTGGGCGTAATGAAGGTGACCTTGCGCAGTGGCCGGCGCGGGGCGGGGTCGGGGCTGGATTTGAGTTGGTCGAAACGGTAAATCGCCGCATCGATGGCCAGAGCGCTTTGGCGCAGGATCTGTTCGAGTTCGACCCCGCGAATGTCGAGCTCGGTCAGGTGGCTGACGCATTCGGTTGTGCCGCGATAATGCAGTGCCTTGACGGCGGCGGTCGTGGCCTTGAGCAACGCGGGCAAATCAAACTCACGCTCTTTGCCGAGCCCGACCAGCAAGACCCGTTCGGCTTGAATATTCGGCACGCCGTGAATCAGCAGGGTGTCGCCGAGCTCGCCTTCCATATCCCCCCGGCGGGTGATGGCGCTCAAATAACCGCCGCTGGATTTATCAATGGTTTCAGCGGCTTCCGAGAGCTTGCGTGCTTCATAGACGCCGACGATCAAGCAGGAAGACCGTTGTTTCTCCGGTGCACCACTTTTGACTGAAAATTCAAGCACGACGAGACTCCCTAACTTATAACCTGCGGCCAATGGACAATGCCGCAAATTCTATCAGAGCAGGCACGCGCTTCGTGCTAAGGTTGGCGAACTAAATCGCAGCCCTGTCGGAGAGTCTGGCTATGTCGCAGCCACCAGAGGATGAGTTTGAACCGGGTCACCAGAATCCCTATCACCATGAGCGCCCGATGCAAGGGGCTCGGGGGTTTGGTTTGTTTTCCAAGCGGATCATGATCCTCGGGGCGGTCATGGTCATCATTGGTGTGATTGGTGGATTCAGCGCCATGTTCCTCGTGAAAAACGGGAGTGACTCGATTTTCATGGACTTGCTGATGCTGGCACCGGCGGGATTTTTATTGGGTTTTGCGGGCATTACCGGCTGGGTCATCAGCGGCGGGAAGTAGCGCGCGGGCGGTTGTCCGGGCGCTCAAACGGAATGAATTCAGGGCGAAAATTTTCGCCCTGAATGTTCTTTCCAGACAAGAAGATCCGGATTTAGCGCTGGGATGGAGAGATTTCGGAGAGATCAAGCTTGCTGGCGCCCGGCACCCGACCCGCGCCGACATAATGGCGCTTCCAATAGGCGGCATCCAGATTGGCATACTCGATACGCTGACCCACGCGCGGTGCGTGAATGAAGCGGTTATCCCCCACATAGATCCCGACATGGTCGATTTTTCGGCTGCGGATCTTGAAGAACAATAAATCGCCCGGTTTGAGCTGTGCCTTGCTGATCCGTTGGGTGAAGGCGTATTGCTCCCGCGCTGTTCGGGGTAAGGTGATGTCCGCCTGTTTGTAGGCGTAGCTCGTCAGCCCACTGCAGTCAAAGCCGGTGCCGACCGAGCTTCCACCACGCTGATAGGCGACGCCCAATTGCGCCATCGCCTGAAAGACCGCCTCGGTTCCTGCCGAGTGAGGGGCATTTTGCCCATTGATGGCCGCCAGCGGGTTGCTGGGCAGCCGCTTGTTCAGCAGGCCATCGCCAAAACCGTAGAGCCGGTCATCGGCGCTGGCCGATTGATCCGTATTTTCATCGATCGCAGTTTGGGCTGAGTGATCGTTGGGGGATACGGTGGGCAGATTGGCACAGCCGCCCAGTGTCATCGCGGCCAGCAGGATCGCGCCCAAGAACGCCCAACGAGATGGCTGATGCTCAGGCTTTGCGGTGGCGAATTTCGAACACGCTGCGCCGGTTGGGGGTGCGCTCGAAATCCGTTGGCAAGGTGCTTCTGGATAAGTCATTGATTTGGAATTCTTCCTGCAATTCAGGCGACAATTTAAAGCCTTTTAGGTTATTTGAAAAGATAAAAATTCCCTCCGGCCGAAGCAGGTGCATGCATTGCCGGATGATCTGCGGGTGATCGCGTTGAATATCCAGCGTGCCTTCCATGGCTTTGGAATTCGAAAAACTTGGGGGGTCGCAGAAGATGATGTCGAAGCGCTGGGTTTGGCTGGCGTGCTGCATCTTGGCCAGCCAATCCAGCACATTGGCGCGCAGCAGTCGATGCTGACCGCCCGTCTGGATGCCGTTGAGCGCGAAATTGCGCTCGGCCCAGTCGAGATAGGTATTGGACAGATCGATCGAGAGGCTGCTGGCGGCGCCCCGGTAGGCGGCGCGCACGGAGGCGGTGGCGGTGTAGCAGAACAGGTTCAACAGGCTGTTGCCTTGGGCGAGTTCGGCCACGCGATCGCGCACCCGTCGATGATCGAGGAATAACCCGGTATCGAGGTAGTCCGTGAGGTTGATCCAGAGCCGGGTGCCGCCTTCGCGGACGACTTTTTCCAGTCGCGCCTCGTTCAAGCGCTGATATTGGCTGTTGCCCGTTTGCCGTTGGCGCTGGCGCAGCACGCAATGATCGGCGGGCAAGGCCAGGACAGCGAGGGTACTCCGCACCATCGCGGCCAGCCGTGCCCGGCTGAGCTGCGGATCAATGTGATTGGGCGCGCGGTATTCCTGCAGATCGATGTAGGTTTCGCCGGTTTCGTCCTGATACAGGTCGATCGCAGCATTGAACTCCGGCAGATCGGCATCGTAGAGCCGATAACAGCAGAGTCCTTCGCGGGTGGCGTATTTGCGTAGATGTTTCAGGTTTTTTTGCAGGCGATTGTGGAAAGCGCTGGCATCGAGTGAATCGGCGATAGGGTCTTGTGCGAGGCGCGCCGCCAAGGCGAGTGGCCCCTGAGCGCTGCGTTGCGATTTTTCATTGAACTCGCCACGAATCAATTCGACGGCAATCCCGCTTTGATCAAGCGCGAACGACCGTTCAAACCGGAGAGGCCAGTGTTTGCCCATGCCCTCGGGAAGGAGTAATGCCCAGTGCCAGCCCTGGAGTTGGGCTTGCCAGGCTTGGGTGAGCTGGTGCCAGTCTGGTTGATCGGTGCGCTGGTTTTGTACGGTGATGCGCTCGCCATACGGCAGGTTGCTGATCAATAGCCCTTGGCTGGATTCCCCCCCTGTGGTGGGACAAGGGGCTTGCCAGGCGTCGGCGACGGCGAAATCCAGACGGTCGGCCAGCCCGGCGCGGGCCGCATTCGACCGGGCGGCCGCAATCTGTTCGGTATCGATGTCTCGGCCAATGAAGCGAAATGCCGCAGGGTCGCGCGCGGGTGGCGGGTTGGCGAGCACCGCAGATTGCGCTTGGACATCGTGCAGCAGCCAGCCCCGCGAGCCCAGGCGCCGGGCGCGCATCGCGGGCGGTTGACCCAAGGCGGCCAGCGCGGCCTCGATCACGAGTGTGCCGGAGCCGCACATCGGATCGAATAGGGTGACGGGATGCTCAGGGCTGGCTTCGGCACAGTATTTCGGCCAGCGGGCGCGCCAGAGCATGCCCGCGGCCAGGGTTTCGCGCAGCGGCGCCAGGCCGCCTTCCTGCCGATAGCCGCGGCGGTGTAATGAGCCATTGGAAAGTTCGAGAGACAGCGTGGCTTGGCCTTGCGCCGTGAGGTGACAATGCAGACGCAGATCCGGGTGTTCGGTGTCGATGCTGGGTCTTTGGCCGGTTCGGGCGCGAAATTGATCGACAATCGCATCTTTGATACGGGTGGCGATGAATCCGGTGTGACGCAGAGCCTCGGTGGTGCCGGTCGCGCTGACACTGAAGTAACCGTCTGCGGCCAGATGGGCGGACCAATCGATGCGCTGGACGAACTGGTAGAGCGCATCCGCCGTGGCCGCGTCGCCTTGTTGCAGGCGAAGATAGACATGGCCGGCGATCAGGCTGTCGCAGACGATGCGGTAGGCTTCGGTCGGGGTGGCCAGCAGTTCGATGCCGAACGGGCGATCCGAGATTTTTGCGCTGACCAGTTGGCGGATCTCTTCCGCGAGCGGGGCGGCGAGATCTGGCGCGGTGACGACGGTAATTGGCCAGAGAATATCGGAGATTGCATTCATCGCGCGACTGTACCCGATTGCCTCATGCTGTGCAGGACTAATCAGCGATGATGAACCGAAAAATGCCGGCGCGGAGTTACACTGCGGGCTCATGGTTCTCGTTGTCATCCCCTATGGAATCCCAGTCTGCCGCTTTGCTCCGGGTTGAGCGACTCACCGCCGCCTTCTCTGCCGAGGAGGCGGTGTTGCATGAAGTGTCCTTCAGTGTGCCGCCGGGCGCCCGATTTGCGCTGGTCGGGGAATCGGGTTCCGGCAAGACGGTGACGGCGCTGACGATTCTGCGTCTGCTCGATGGTTTGACCGTGACGCCCGAGAGCCGCGTGTGGTGGGGCGGGCAGGATCTTCTGCGCCTGCCGGATCGAGCCTTGCGTGCAGTGCGCGGGCGGGAGATCGGCTTTGTCTTTCAGGAGCCGATGTCGGCATTCAATCCGCTGAAATCGATCGGCGCGCAGATTGGCGAGGTGATCGAGCGGCATGAGGGGCTTGTGCGTTCCGCCGTTCGCGCCCGTGTGCTGGCCTTATTGGGGCAGGTGCAACTGCCGGAGCCGGAGCGCTTGTTCGAGGCCTTGCCGCATCAGTTATCGGGTGGTCAGCGCCAGCGGGCAATGATTGCGATGGCGCTGGCCTGCCGACCCAAATTGCTGATTGCCGATGAACCGACCACGGCGCTGGATGCGCAGATTCGCCAGCAAATCCTGCAATTGCTGCGGCGCTTGCAGGACGAGATGGAATTATCCATCCTGTTGATTACGCATGACTTACCCCTGGTTCTCCGGTTTGCGACCGAGGTGGCGGTGATGCAGCGGGGGCGGATTGTCGAGCAAGGGCGGGTCGAGGCGGTCTTTACTCGCCCCGCGCATGCCTACACCCAGGCGTTGTTATCCTCGAGTTTCGAGGGGGTGGCTCCTGCGCCTGCCGCGTCATTGCCCTCCGTGCTGCGGGTGACCGGATTGAGCGTGGCCTATGCGGCACGCAATCCCGCCCGCTGGTTTCGTCGCGCACCACCGGTAACGGTGCTGCATCCGCTGGATTTTTCTCTGGCCGTTGGGGAAACCCTGGGCGTGATCGGGGAGTCCGGTTCGGGCAAGACGACCCTCGCCCTAGCGCTGATGCGTTTGATTGCGGCGCGGGGGGAAATCGTCTTGGCGGAGCAGGTGGTTTCAGCCCTGAGCGAGCGTCGATTTCGACCGTTCCGGCGGGAAATCCAGATCGTCTTTCAAGACCCGTTCTCGGCTTTGTCGCCCCGCATGACCCTGGGCGAAATTGTCGGTGAGGGGTTGGCCGTGCATGAACCTACCCTGTCCGTCGAGGCGCGGCGCGCGCGGGTCGATGCGGTGCTGGCGGCTGTCGGCCTGGGATCGGTGGCTCTGGATCGGTATCCGCATGAGTTTTCAGGCGGCCAGCGGCAACGCATCGCGATTGCCCGGGCGCTGATTCTTCAGCCGAAAATTCTGGTGCTCGATGAGCCGACCAGCGCGTTGGATGCCACGGTGCAGGCACAGATTCTGGCCTTGTTGCGGCAGTTGCAGCAGTCGATGGGCTTGAGTTACCTGCTGATTACCCACGATTTGCGGGTCGTGCGGGCAATGGCGCACCGCGTACTGGTGTTGCGCGCCGGGCGGGTGGTCGAACAGGGCGAGACGGCCGAGGTATTCGCCCGCCCGCAGGCGGACTATACCCGGCTGTTACTTGATGCCGACCAAGGCGCGCTGTGACTCAGCCTTGATAGCGCTGGAGCACCAGCGAGGCATTGGTGCCGCCAAACCCGAAGCTATTGGAGAGCACGGTATCGATGGTGGCATTTTCCAGCGTTTGCGTGAGGATATTCACACCGGCCGCTTTCGGATCGAGCTCGGTGATATTCGCCGAGGCCGCGATGAAGCGGTGTTGCAGCATCAGCAGGGAGTAGACCGCCTCGTGTACGCCGGCGGCACCCAATGCATGCCCCGAGAGTGACTTGGTCGAGGTGATGTAGGGCTGATCCTGCGGGAAGATTTTGGCCAGAGACTCTAGCTCCCGCATATCCCCGGCGGGCGTACTGGTGCCGTGGGTGTTGACATAGTCGATGCGCCCCTGGACGGTCGCCAGCGCCTGCTGCATACAGCGCAACGCGCCTTCGCCGGAGGGTTGCACCATGTCATAACCATCCGAAGTCGCGCCGTAGCCCACGACCTCGGCAAGAATCGTGGCGCCGCGTGCCAGGGCGTGTTCCAGCGCTTCGAGAACCACCACGCCGCCGCCGCCGGAGATGACAAAACCATCGCGGGTCGCATCGAATGGCCGGGAGGCCGTCTGCGGGGTATCGTTGTATTTCGAGGACAACGCACCCATCGCATCGAACATGGCCGATTGCGACCAGTGCAACTCTTCGCCGCCGCCAGCAAATACGATGTCCTGTTTGCCAAACTGGATCTGCTCGACCCCGGAGCCGATGCAATGCGCCGAGGTGGCACAGGCGGAGCTGATCGAAAAATTCACCCCCTTGATGCCAAACGGGGTGGCCAGGCAGGCGGAGGTCGTCGAACCCATCGTGCGGGTCACCATATAGGGGCCGACGCGCTTGACGCCTTTTTCCCGCACGATATCGGCGGTTTCGACGATATTCTCGCAGGATGACCCGCCCGAGCCGACGATCAGCCCGGTGCGTGGGTGTGAGACCTGCTCGGCTGTTAGGCCGGACTCGGTAATCGCTTCCTGCATTGCGAGATAGGTATAGGCCGCGGCGGCGCCCATGAAGCGATACAGTTTGCGATCGATGTGCTCTTCCGGGTTGATTTTCAGGGTGCCCGCAATGTGCGAGCGAAACCCATGCTCGACCTGTTCGGGGTTGGTCTCGATCCCCGAGCGTCCCGCCCGCAGCGAGGCGAGGACTTCCTTCGTGTTGTTGCCAAGGCTGGAGACGATGCCCATACCCGTGATGACGACGCGACGCATACGAAATTACTCCGTCAATGAATCGGTGTTGGTGAACAGACCGACGCGCAGATCTTTGGCTTCGTAGATGATTTTGCCATCAACAGCCATATACGCATCGGCAATGCCCATGGTCAGCTTGCGCATGATGACGCGTTTAATGTCGATCTGGTAAGTGATTTTATGGTTGCTCGGCAGGACCTGGCCGGAAAATTTGACCTCGCCCACACCGAGCGCCCGGCCATGACCCTTGCCGCCGCTCCAGCCGAGATAGAACCCGACCAGCTGCCACATCGCATCGAGCCCCAAGCAGCCAGGCATGACGGGATCGCCTTCAAAATGGCAGCCAAAAAACCATAAATCGGGTTTGACCAAAAGCTCCGCCTGCATTTCGCCCTTGCCAAATTTTCCGCCCTCGGTAGTGATTTTCTCGATGCGGTCGAACATCAGCATCGGCGGGAGTGGTAATTGGGCATTGCCTGGTCCGAACATCTCGCCTTTGGCGCAGCGGATCAGGTCATCAAATTCAAATTGATTGGGATTCATGGTGTGTTCGGCTAGGGACGATAAGCGCGGGATTGTAACGGAAATGGGTATTCCGGTCGATGATGGGGCACCTCGGAAAACCTACTGCGCGAACGGATTGCGGTGTCGCTTCCTAACGCGTAGCTGGTGTAAGCCCGTTCACCCCTTGCCTATCTATTTGATATATCTCTGGGATTCTCTGCGGGGCTCCTTGCACTCCATCCGCTCGTGACGGTTTTTCGAGGCGCCCGATGCCCCGCGTGCGTCGCGTGACTGGCGGGCTTAACCCGCTGGGATCGGTCGGCGCAAGAGCACCGCGAACAGCCAGGCGAGCCAGCCCAGCATCAGGAGCCCGCCCCCGATCGGGGTGATGAGTGGCGGAAAGTGTACGGTGGTGAAGACCAGCAGATACAGCGAGCCGGTAAACAAGGTCATCCCGACCAGCAGCAAGGCGGCGGGCAGGTGACAGGGGCGGCGGATTTGTCCCAGCCACAAACCAAAACCGATCAAGGCCAGGCTGTGGGTGAGATGAAACAGGCTGGCGGTGGCGAGCCATCGCTGCGCCAAGGCGCTGCTGGGTGCCAGCGGGCCGTGGGCGCCGAGTGCGGCAAGGATGACTGCGCTCAGCATGGACGCCATGCCCAGCACCAGCCAGAAGCGGGCAGAACCCGTCATGGCTGCGGCTGCAGTGCGTTCGGGGTGCCGAGTGCGGGGGCGTTGCCGCCTGCGGGCGTCAGGCTATAGGTTGCTGCCGGTGTGCCCGTTGAGTCTTGCTCGGGCGGGCTGTCGGCGGCTTTGGGCGCGCTGCGCTGCGAGGGCAGCAGGGCGCTGGAAGGCGCCTGATCCAGCGGTTCGCCGCGCTGCTCGATTTTGCTGACCCGGCCGTTGTCGTCATATTCGACGGTAAGCACATGCTCGAACGCCTTGTTTTTTCCGCGTTTATCGTAGAACACATAGGTTTCTCGACGATGCCGGTGGAAAATATCCTGCAGCGCCGGGGTGCCCATGATGGCCTGAACTTCCGCGGAGCTCATGCCCTCATGGAGTTGGGCAATCTGGGCGGGTTCGATGATATTGCCTTGCGCAATGTCGGGTTGGTACACCTTGATGAAGTTCGGCACATAGACCGTGCTGCAGCCGCCGAGTGCCAGTGCGGTGGCGAGTGCGGCGACGGGGAGAAGGAGGCGAAACGCGAGTCGGGCAACTGGCATGGTCGAAATGTCCCAGGGTTGGCGAACACAAACCATCGCATGATACGCAACTGCACGGCCTTCGTGCCACTGCCGCACACACAATTCTCGCCCGTTGATGAATTGTCTTCACGACGCAGGGGGAATGTTTCCCGCCGCCATGGGGTAGAATCGACCCGATTTATGCTCTCGCCGATACTTGCTCGGCATGCACACCAGATTAGGATGGCACCGTGGAACAAAACGATCTGAAGAAAGCCGGTCTCAAGGTAACGCTGCCCCGGGTGAAAATCCTGGAGATTATCGAGGGGAACCCGGACTGGCATATGAGTGCCGAGGATGTCTACAAGGAGCTACTCAGTCGGGGCGAGGATATTGGTCTGGCCACGGTATACCGCGTACTGACGCAGTTTGAGGGAGCCGACATTCTCAAGCGCCACCAGTTCGAAGGCGGTAAATCTGTCTTTGAACTGATTTCCAAGGGCGAACACGATCACCTGGTTTGCGTGAAATCTGGTGAAGTAGTCGAGTTTCATGACCCGGTGATCCAGGAGCGAATTGCGGCCATCGCCCAAGAGCATGACTTTGATTTGACCGATTATTCGCTCGTGATTTACGGCATTAGCCCAGCCGCGCGCGCCAACAAGCGCAAGCCCTGATCGATTCGGGTGCCACTCGGGTGCCGTGGGGCGCTTTCCGGTGGGTCACAGGCCCTGTTGTTGTAGCCACAGCTCGAATACGGCGAGATGCCAGAGTTTCGAGCCCTGCAAGCGGGTGAAATGCCGCTCCGGTTCGGCGAGCAGCCGCTGTACATAGGCGGGTTCAAACAGCCCGCGGTTTACGGCGGTTGGGCTGCTCAAAATATCGCGCATGAAGTCCAGAAAGGGGCCGCGGACAAATTTAAGCGCGGGCACCGGAAAATAGCCCTTGGGTCGGTCGATCACCGCATCGGGAATGCGCCCGCGGGCGATGCGTTTCAAAATGCCCTTGCCGCCTGAATCGAGCTTGAAGCGCGAGGGCATGCGCATCGCCAGTTCAACCAGCTCATGGTCGAGAAAGGGTACCCGCGCTTCTAGGCCGAAGGCCATGGTCATGTTATCGACCCGCTTGACGGGGTCATCCACGATCAGCGTGCTGGTGTCGAGCGCTAGCACCCGGTTCAGATAGTCCTGACCGGGCAGGCGGGCGAATTCCTGGGCGATGCGGCTGCCGGTGACATCCGGACCGCGAAACCGCGCGGTGAGCAAAGTCTGCAGTTCTTCGTGATCCCGGTCGAAATACAACGGCGCGAACCGCGCGAGATCATCGCCTTCGGCTGCCGCCATCTGCGGATACCAAAAATAGCCCCCGAACACCTCATCCGCACCCTGACCACTGAGGACGACCTTGACCGACCGCGAAACCTGCTCGGCGAGCAGATAAAACGCCACGGCATCCTGGGCAAACATCGGCTCGCTCATGGCCGCGACGGCTTCCGGCAAGCGGGCTTGCACTTCCCGGTTGGGAATATGGAACCGATGATGCTCGGTTTGATAGCGGGCGGCGACCGGGTCGGAAAATTCGAATTCGCTGCCTTTTTCCTCGGGTTGATCGTCAAAACCGATCGTGAAAGTTTGCGGGGTCACCCCGGCTTCAGCCGCCAGCGCGACAATTAGCGAGGAATCCAGCCCGCCGGACAGCAAAACGCCCACGGGTACATCGCTGATGCGCAGGCGCCGGTTCACAGCGGTCCGCAGCGCCGCATGAATCGCCTCTTGCCAGTCGGCCTGGCTGCGGGACTCATCGACTTCGCTCGGGATTTGCCAATAGCGTTCCAGCCGCCGCTGCCCGCTGGCCTCGATGATGAGGCGATGCCCGGGCGCGAGTTTGCGCACGCCGCGCAGGATGGTGTGCGGGGCGGGCACCGAGCCGTGCAGCGTGAATTGATGATGCAGTGCGACGGGATCAAACTCGGTATTGACGCCGCCCGCCGCGAGCAGCGCAGGCAAGCTGGACGCAAATCTGAAGGGTGCTTGGGGATGTGCGGGGTCCTCGGTGTAATACAGCGGCTTGATCCCCAGCCGATCGCGCGCCAGCAGCAACTGGCCGGTTTTGAGATTCCAGAGCGCGAACGCGAACATGCCGGTCAACTGTTCGACGCAGGCATCGCCCCACTCGGCATAGGCTTTGAGAATCACCTCGGTATCGCCGGTCGAAGTGAAACGGTGGCCGCGTTCGCGCAGTTGCTGGCGCAGTTCGGGATGGTTGTAGATCGTGCCGTTGAATGCCAGCGCCAGCCCGAGTTCCCGGTCGATCATCGGTTGGCTGCCGTGAAAGCTCAAATCCAGAATGGACAGCCGACGGTGGCCGAGTGCCAGCGGGCCATCCGAAAAGCTGCCTTCGTGATCGGGGCCGCGCCGTTCGAGCCGATCCATCATCCGCCGCACGGCGCCCAAATCGGGGCGCTGCCCGGGGGGCGACAACCAGCCACAAATTCCGCACATGGTGAGTCCTTTTGACACAGGTTAGACTGGCAGCAGTTTAGCAGCCGTCGCCCCGATGAATCACGATTCGACCCCCGCGCCCCACTCTGAGTCCCCGCCTGTCGCCAATCCCGTCTTCGGTGCCGCCGAGATTCTCTGGCGGGACGAGCGCACGCCGTTTTCGCCAATCTACGGCGATGTGTATTTCTCGCAGGCCGGGGGCGTGGCGGAAAAGCGCGCGGTGTTCGTCGAGGGCTGCGGGCTGCCCGAACGCTTTGCCGAGCCAAGAGATTGCCGGGTGCTGGAGCTGGGTTTCGGCACTGGACTGGGCTTTCTGGTGACGGCGGCGGCGTTTCTCGCCGCATCGCCTGTGGGTCATTCGCGGCTGTGGTTTTATTCGATCGAAAAGCACCCGTGGCGGCCAGCCGATTTTGCGCGTCTGGCCGCGCAGTGGCCGGAATTTTCTGGGCTGGCGGCTGAACTTGTGGCGCAATGGCCGGATATTGTCCCCGGTTTCCACCGTCGCTACCTGGCCGGCGGCCGGATCGTGCTGACCTGGTTGTTTGGCGAAGCTCGGGCGATGCTCGATGCGTTGGGCGAATCACGGTTCGATGCGGTCTATCTGGACGGCTTTTCGCCGGCGCGCAATCAGGCGATGTGGACGCAGGATTTGTGTGCCGCGTTGCGGGCGCATGCCGTGCCCGGTGCCCGGTTGGCCACTTATTCCGCCGCGCGGCCCGTCGCCGATGCCTTGCGGGCGGCGGGTTTTGTGGTGCACAAGCAGCCGGGATTCGCGGGAAAGCGGCATCGTCTGTTGGCCATTGTGCCGGAGGCGGGTGCCGAGAGGGTGCCCGCTCGGGCAGCCGAGGGCTCTGCCGTGGTCATTGGCGCCGGCATCGCGGGGTTGAGCGCGGCTTATGCCTTAGCGCGCCGGGGGCGAACCGTTCAGGTGTTTGATGCCGAATCCCCCGGCTCGGGTGCCTCGGGTAATCCGGCGGGCTTACTGACCCCGTTGCTGACGGTGGACAACAATCTTGCCAGCCAGCTTGTGCAGATGGGGCTGGGATTCGCCCGTGCGCAAATTGCCGGATTGCAGGCGCAGGGCGGCTCGATCCTAGCGGACTTTACCGGCGCCGTGCAGTGGGTGCGCAATCTGGATGATGCCGCCCGGCAGCAACGGCTGCTCGCGCAAAACCCACCGGATGAATCGCTGGCCGTGGCCGGTTCCGCGCGTGATCTGGCAGAACGCACGGGGCTCGCACAGGATTTGCCCGGCTGGTGGTATCCGGGGGCGGGTTGGGTTGCGCCCAAAACCTGGCTGGCCGCGCTGGCGGCGACACCGGGTATTTCGTTGCAGTGCGGTCAGGGCGTGGCCGCGCTCCGCTGGGATGCGGCGGCGGGTTGTTGGCACGGCCTTGATTCGATGGGCGTGGCGTGTTTCGCCACCGAGACCTTGATCCTGGCGACGGGGGCGCAGGCCGTTAGCTTGTTGCCCGAGCTGGCGGATACGATTTTTCCGTGTCGCGGGCAGGTCAATATCAGCCCGCAGGCAGGCGCTCGGCTGCCGTGTCCGGTGATGCGCGAAGGCTACCTGGTGGATCTGCCATCGGGAGAGCGGGTGTACGGCGCGAGTTTCAAACGGGGGGTGATAGATACCTCGCCGAGTGTGGCGGAAACCGAGGAAAACCGACTGCGGCTCGGGCAAATCAGCCCGAGTTTGTTGGCGGGGATGCCGCCGCCGACGGCGGATGCGGCGCGCGTCAGCCTGCGGGCCACCACCCGTTCGCGCCTGCCCTTGGTCGGTGCCCATACCCCGCCCGGTGCGGGTGCACTCTGGTTGAGCATCGGTCACGGCTCGCGCGGGTTGGTCACGGCGCCCCTGTGTGGCGAGCACCTGGCGGCGTTGATTGGCGATGAACCTGCGGTGTTGCCGGAACCGGTGGCGCGGGCATTGGCGCCCCGCTACCGGCTGCGCTGAGTCGAGTTGAAAAAGGGTAGAAAAGCCCTTTTTCAACATCCTGTTAGCGTGTCGGGGTGACGGATGGCTCGGGACGGGCAATGGGCACATCATCCCGGTTGCCCCAGTCCGACCAGGCACCGGGATAGCCGCGCACATCGCCAAACCCTAAGTGCTTGAGCACGGCGAACAATAGGCTCGACCGGCGATGACTCTGGCAGTACACCGCCAGCGTTTGGCCGCGATCGGGCATGACGCCTCGTTCGGCCAGCAGCGCGCGGATCTCCGCTTCGGGACGCAAAAAATCTGGCGCCTCCGGGCGGAACAAGT
Organism: Halothiobacillus sp. DCM-1; assembly: GCF_045689735.1. Taxonomy (GTDB): domain Bacteria; phylum Pseudomonadota; class Gammaproteobacteria; order Halothiobacillales; family Halothiobacillaceae; genus Halothiobacillus. The sequence goes on along the minus strand of NZ_CP142685.1, from coordinate 1,501,700 downwards.
CGCGCCAGTCGCAGTGAATGGCGCCGGGGATGTGACCGGCATTCCGGGCGCGTTGATCGGTGCCGTCATATTCCGCCCGGCTGCGGGCGTCGAGAATCTGCCAGTCCGGGTGGTTGAGATGATCGCGAATCACTTCTGCGGTGCAGTGATGGACGGTCAAATCATAGGCGAGCACTGGGGTTGCCTCGGCGGCGGCAGGTTCACCCAATGGCCACCGGGCGGCGATCAGCGCCGCGCGCCCGCCATCGACCATCCATAGATCGTCGAACCCACAGACGGCCAGCGTCCAGGCAAGGCGGGAGGCCGCCAGCCCTTGCTGATCGTCAATTAAGAGTACGGGCGTTTGCCGGGTCATCCCGGTATGCGCCAACGCTTGATTGAGCGCCTCGATGGCGGGCAGCAGGCCAACGGTGTCGCCTTCGTTGCGCACGATGGCGTCGAACTGAACCCGATGCGACCCGGCTAAGGCTTCGGCGGCCGAACTGAGATCCAACACGCGCCAAGGTGCTTGCGCATCGCGCTCTGCACAGGCTTGCGCAGCGGATATAAATTTAATCATATTGATTTATAGATAATTTTTTCTTATAAAATGGAAAGGGTGTTTCCTGTGAAAGATAGCGAATTTTCTGAGTGGCTGCAGCAGTCATGCGTCGGGTTTCGTCGTCGTTCCCGCTTCGTCTCGTCGTTGTCATCAAAATGTCATGTTTCTGTCATGAAGTGTCATTTTTCGGCGCGGATAATCCGCAGCGGGTCGTGCGGTGCGCGGCTGACTTTGTCCCATTCGTTGTCTCGTTCGAGGAGTTTTTCATGAAACTGAACAAGAAGCTGATTGCTGGTGCCGTGCTGGCCGCCACTGCGGCGTTTTCATTCGCTGCCCAAGCCGACGAGGTGAAATCCATCACCGGCGCGGGTTCTACTTTCGCTTATCCCATTATTGCGAAGTGGGCTACTGCCTACAAAGCTGAAAAAGGCGTGGAAGTGAATTATCAGTCCGTCGGTTCTGGCGCGGGGATCAACCAGATCAAGGCCAATACCGTGAGCTTCGGTGCCTCCGATGCCCCCTTGACCGTTGAAGACCTTGAGAAAAGCGGCCTGACCCAATGGCCGTTGATCATGGGGGGCGAAGTGGTTGTGGCCAACCTGCCCGGGATCAAGGGCGGTGAACTGGTGATTGATGGTCCGGTACTGGCCGACATCATGATGGGCAAGATCACCAAATGGAACGATCCGGCGTTTGAAAAACTGAACCCAGGCAAAAAACTGCCGGATATGCCGATCACGGTAGTGCATCGCTCGGATGCCTCCGGCACCACGGCCATTTTCACCAACTACCTCAGCAAGGTGAGCCCGGAGTGGAAAGAGAAAGTGGGTGAAGGCACCACCGTCAACTGGCTGTCCAAGGGCAACCTCGGCGGTAAAGGCAACGAAGGTGTTGCTTCCTACACTGACCGGATCAAAGGCTCGATCGGTTATGTGGAATATGCCTACGCGCTGCAAAATAATCTGCCGTACATGGATATGATCAACAGCGCCGGCAAGCGTGTGAAGCCGACCATGGAAAACTTTGCCGCCGCTGCTTCCCATGCGGACTGGAAAGGCACCCCAGGCTTCCGCGTGGTGCTGACCGATCAGCCGGGTGACGATAGCTGGCCGATCACCGGTTCAACCTTCGCCATCGTGCATACCAATCCGAACAACCC